>JAPORI010000195.1 GCA_026710225.1 Betaproteobacteria bacterium | reverse complement strand
AATAGAAGAATGCCGATCGCGACATAAACAAACTTGCTGCATTGACCCCAACCAACCAATCCTGGATCGCTGCCATCAGGCTTTTTCAAGTTAGCGTCAATATAAATATCAGTGGCCATAGAGCAAGAAACGGGAATCAAGAGCAAACACAGAATTCTTTGCGCCAGAACAAATTAAATTTTATCCCATTCTGGGAAACATGCCCAATTTCTCGCAGCCAATGAATAAGAATTGAGCATCAGAAATACCCGATCGCCTTGACCACACCCCAAAGACAAGAATCGTTTTAATGAGAGCGCAGGAATACCTCCTCGTAATTGATCAATCGCCACATATGCTCGATCATGACGTTATCAGACAATGGCTACGGACTTGTCATGCTGATCTTGATGTTTTGGATTAAAGCAACGACAAAAAAGTTTTGCCAGCGCTACTGCATGTGCAGGCCGCCGTTGACAGCCAACTCCGAACCGGTGATGTAGCCGGCCTTGTCATCAAGCAGAAAGGCAACCGCCCGGGCGATCTCCAACGGGTCGCCGAACCGCTGCACCGGGATCGAGTTGCGTATCTTGTCGCGGATCTTCTCGTCGATCTTGAGCACCATCTCGGTTTCAACATAGCCCGGGGACACGGTATTGACGGTCACTCCCTTGCGGGCCACCTCCAGAGCCAGCGACTTGGTAAAACCATGCATCCCCGACTTGGCGGCGCTGTAGTTGGTCTGCCCGAACTGCCCCTTGGCGGCATTGACCGAGGATATGTTCACTATCCGCCCGAAGCCGTTTTCGATCATCGGGGCAACATACTGGCGGGTAACGTTGAACACTCCGATCAGATTGGTGCCGATCACGTCCAGCCAGTCCTTCTCCTCCATCTTGACGAACTGGGAGTCGCGGGTGATGCCGGCCATGTTTACCAGGCAGTCAACCGTGCCCAGATCGGCGCTGGTGCGCTCGAACAGTTGCCGGCAGGCCTGCAAGTCGGTCACGTCGCACGGATACTCGCGCATCCCGGCATAGCCGAGTTTTTCCTGCTCGCTCTGCCAGCGCTTCTCGCGGCCCGAGTCATGGACATAGGTGGTTGCGACCTGATAGCCGAGCGAATGCAGGTGCTGGCACAAGACGGTGCCAAGACCGCCCATTCCTCCGGTGATCAATGCTGTGCGCTGGGTCATGTTGTTCTCCTCTGGGTGGATGTTCAAACCTTGCTTGATGATGCCTTGCTATCTAGGGCCGGGCAAAGCAGGCAGCGATCCCCATGCCGCCGCCGATACACAGGGTGGCCAGAGCCTTTTTTGCATCGCGCCGGGCCATTTCGTGCAACAGGGTTGCAACCACCCGGCAGCCGGAGGCGCCGATCGGATGGCCGAGCGCGATCGCACCGCCATTGACATTAACCAGTTGCTCGTTCCAGCCTACTTCCCGGTTTACCGCAATCGCCTGCACCGCAAAGGCCTCGTTCGCCTCGATCAACTCCAGCTCCGCCGGCTGCCAGCCGGCGCGCTCAAGCGCCTGGCGGGCGGCCGGAATCGGCCCCAGCCCCATTACCCGAGGATCAACCCCGCTCAGGCCGCTGCCAGCTAGCAGCGCCTGCGGCTTGATGCCGCGCCGGGTGGCTTCATCAGCGCTCATCACCAGACAGGCGGCGGCACCATCGTTGATGCCGGATGCGTTGCCGGCGGTAACCGAACCATCTTTGGCAAAGGCCGGCCGCAAGCCGGCGAGTTTCTCGACGCTGGTGCCGGCGCGCACGAATTCATCGGTTGCAAAGGATTGCGTCTCGCCGCGCTTTTTCTCGATTTGCACCGCAACAATCTCGTCGGCGAACCGGCCGGCCTCGATCGCTGCGGCCGCCTTGGCCTGGGAAGCGGCGGCGAACTCATCTTGCTGCTGCCGATCGATACCCTTGTCCTGGGCGATGTTCTCGGCGGTAACCCCCATGTGACAGTCGTTGAAGGCGTCCCAGAGGCCGTCGTGAATCATCGTGTCAACCGCCTTGACGTTGCCCAGCGCCCAGCCGCGCCGCGACCCCAGCAGTGCGTGCGGTGCGTTTGACATGCTCTCCTGACCGCCGGCGACAACCAGCTTGGCTTCGCCGGCGCGCACGGCGGCGGCAGCAAGCAGGATGGAGCGCAAGCCGCTGCCGCACACCTGATTGATGGTCAGCGCCGGCACCGCATGGGGAATGCCGGCGCCCAGCGCAGCCTGCCGGGCCGGATTCATCTTGGCACCGCCGGTGAGCACCTGACCCATGATCACCTGCGAGACCTCGGCCGGCTCAACTCCAGCGCGTTCAAGCGCAGCCTTGATCACAACTGATCCGAGTTCACCGGCGGCAAGGCCGGCCAGCGATCCGTTGAGCTTGCCGATCGCAGTCCGGCACGCGCCGGCGATCACTATCTGGGTATCCATTTGCTACTGCGAGCCGGCTTCGGCAGCCGGCAGCGGAGTGCGCACGTAGATGCCCGGTGCATCGGCAATCGGCCGCAACTTGCCGCCGCCGCAGGACTTCGCGGCCGCAACCTGCCTGGAACTGTGCGCGATCAGCCAGTCGGCAAAGGTATCCCACCAGCTGCCCGGCCTTTTCTCAGCGCCGGCTTGCCATTGCTCGGCGCTCGCTGCGTTGGCACCAACGAAGTGGTGCCCTTTGTTGCGCGACGGTGGATTGACCACTCCGGCAACATGACCGGACGAGGCGAGCACAAACTCGACCTGGTCGCCCAGCAGCCGGGCCGATTGCCAGGCCGCCGGCCAGGGGACGATGTGATCGGATTCGCAGGCGACCGCGACACCGGGCAAATCGATTTTGGCAAAGTCGAGCTCATGGCCGCAGACTTTTACACCGCCGTCTTTGAGATCGTTGGCAAGATAGGCGTGGCGCAGGTACCAGGCATACATCGGTCCGGGCAGGTTGGTCATGTCCGAGTTCCAGTGGAGGATGTCAAACGCCTTGGGTTTCTTGCCGAGCAGATAGTTGTTGACCACATAGGGCCAGATCAAGTCATCGGGGCGCACGAAGGCAAAGGTGCGCGCCAGATCAAGCCCCGGATGCACTCCGCCTTGTTGATAGTCGCCCTCGACCTTGGCGACCGCGGCATCGTCGATGAACAGGCCGATCTTGCCGGTGTCGCAGAAATCGAGAAAGGCTGTGAGCATCGACATGCTCGCCAGCGTCTTGCGCCGCCGGCTGCGCAGGATCGAGGCCGCGCAAGCCAGCAGGGTGCCGCTGATGCAGTAGCCAAGCGCATGCACCTGCCGGCCGCCGGCCGCCCCGGCAACAGCATCGATCGCGGCGATCACCCCGTCTTCAACATAATCATTCCAGTCCAGATGGGCGTGATCGGCTCCCGGGTTGACCCAGCTAATCAGAAACACCCGCAGGCCGCGCTCGACCAGATGGCGGATGAACGAATTGTGCGGCTGCAAGTCAAGGATATAGTACTTGTTGATGCACGGCGGCACCACCAGCAACGGCTCGGCCGCCACCTTGGCGGTGGTTGGCGCGTATTCGATGAGCTCGAACAGATGCGAGCGCAGCACCACCTTGCCGGGGGTGACCGCCAGATTTTCCCCGACTGCGAAGGCATCCCGGTCCGTCTGGGTGATCATGCCGGCTTGCAGATCGCTGATATAGTTGGCCAGGCCATCTTGCAGGTTCTTGCCGCCGCTGGCAACCGTCGCCTCCATCACCTGCGGGTTGGTGGCCGCATAGTTGCTCGGCGCCATCATCCCGGCGACCTGATCGATGATCAACTCCACCGCCTGGCGCTGGGTTGGGTCAAGATCAACCTTGTCCGGCAGGGCGCGCAGCGAGCCGCTGAACGCCTCGTAGGAGCCGCGCAGGTAGCGGTAGAAAGGATGGCTCTCCCAGCGCGGATCGGCGAAACGGCGATCACCGCCGGCCGGCCGGGCCGCGGATTGATCGGCAGAGGCCGGATCGCCCATCCCGGCGAGTTCCTCGAGCAGCCGGTTGTGAGCGTCCATCTGCTCGCGCAGCGCCTGCGCCATGACTTCCGGGCGGCCGGCAAGCTGGCTGAGCAACTGCTGCCAGCCTTCCGAGAACTTGCTGGCACCGGGCGGGGAAATATGTTCGGCCGCACCAAACGCCGCCGCAGCGCCATTGCCGGCGCCAGCGGCACCCGCTTGCGCTTCGGCAGCCTTGCCGGCTTTGGCGCGCCGACCGGTGCCAGCGGCCGCCTTGGCGGTTGCAGATTTGCCGGCAGCCTTGCCGGCTGGCTTGCGCGCCGGCTTGCTGCTGCGCCTGCTATCTGCGCCTTTTCTACCAGCAGGCATGGGATCTGCCCGCGGCCAGAAGTGATTGATTGCTGCTATGCAACATGAAACTTGCGATATTATACAAAATCTACACACTTTGGCGGCTTTTTTGCATCTGCGACGATTGGATTTGCCTAATCAGGGATACTGATTGCTAGAATTATGAGCATGTCCGACTTCTGGAGAAGCAATCATCGGTGATCATCAGCCGGTGCGCATAAACAAGCAGATCACGGTTCCCTCCGTGCGCCTGATCGATGAGAAAGGCCAGCAGGTGGGAGTGATCAAGCTTGAGCAGGCCCTCCAGATAGCCAGCGAGAAGATGCTCGATCTGGTTGAGGTGGCTCCGGACAGCAAGCCAGTCGTGTGCAAGTTGCTTGACTACGGCAAGCACGCCTATCAGGAGAAGAAGAAGCGCAACATCTCCAAGTCCCGCCAGCGGCAGAGCCTGGTCAAGGAGGTCAAGTTCAGGATGAGCACCGGCGCCAACGACTATCAGGTCAAGCTGCGCAACATCGAGCGCTTTCTGGCCGCCGGCGACAAGGTCAGGGTATCAATCTGGTTTCGCGGCCGGGAGATAGTGCACAGTCACCTGGCCGGAAATCTGGTCAACCGGCTCAAGGATGATCTGGCCGAAACCGCCAACCTGATCAGCGAACCGCAGATCGAGGGCAAGCGGATGAACCTGATGTTCGCCCCCCAGAACAACACCAAAAGCCCGGTCCGGTCCGGCAATGGCAGCAAGGCCAATGGCGCCAGCAAAGAGGCAGCCGCCGCCAACGGCGCGGGCAAAGACACTGTCAAGGCCAACGGCAGCGGCTAGCAACCAACCGGTGCCTGTGCTAGAATAGCGTCCCTGCAAGCCATTGCCCCAATTGCCTTTCCCAACGATTCGCAAAGCATATGCCCACCATCAGCCAACTAGTCCGCAACCGGCGCCGCCCGAAGGGCAGCAAGACCGCGTCACCGGCTCTGGCCAGTTGCCCGGCCAAGCGGGGAGTTTGCCTGCGGGTCTACACCACCACGCCCCGCAAGCCCAATTCGGCGATGCGCAAGGCGGCCCGGGTGCGGCTGTCGAACGGCTTTGATGTCACCACCTATATCGGCGGCGAGGGGCACAACCTGCAAGAACACTCGATCGTTCTCATTCGCGGCGGCCAGGTCAAGGACCTGCCCGGTGTTCGCTATCACGTAATCCGCGGCGCGCTCGACACCGCCGGAGTAGCCAACCGCAAGCGCGGCCGCTCCAAGTACGGCACCAAGCGCGAGAAGAAGTCGTAGGGGAAATAGAGCGCCATGCCCCGTCGTCACAGTCCCGAGCCGCGCCCGGTGTTGCCGGATGCCAAGTACAAGAATGTGCTGGTCTCCAAGTTCATCAACGTGGTGATGCGCCGCGGCAAGAAGTCGGTGGCCGAGCGAATCGTCTACCGGGCGATGGAGGAGATCGAGAAAAAGCACAAGCAGGACCCGGTCGAGGTGTTCACCAAGGCGGTTGAGAACGTCAAGCCGCAGATGGAAGTCAAGACCCGGCGGGTGGGCGGCT
>JAPORI010000136.1 GCA_026710225.1 Betaproteobacteria bacterium | reverse complement strand
ATCGAGCAGGCCGCCGTGGGACCCGAGCAGGCCGCTGCTGTCCTTGACCTTGGCAATTCTCTTGAGCTGCGATTCAGCCAGATCGCCCAGCACCGCCAGCGCGCACAGCGCCGCGCCCAGCAGCACCGCCACCCAGTGCGGATGCAATCGCCCGGCCAGGAACCAGCAGAAAGTTACGAAAACATAAACCGTAAACAGGCCGCCGACCAGACCCTCCCAAGTCTTGTTGGGCGATATCTGCGCCGCCAGCGGCCGGTTGCCGAATTTGTTGCCGAAGAACCAGCCGGCGGTATCGACCAGCCACACTGCAACCAGACCGAGGATGAGCAGCAGCCGATCGTATTCGGCCAGCAGGGTAACCCCCAGCCAGGCGCAGATGAGCACCACCGCGCCGGATGCGGCAAGCGCCGGCTTGGGCAGCTTCGGCTTCATCAGCATCCACAGCGGCACCACCGCCACCCAGAAGGCCAGCACAAATGCGAAGAATTCGTCATAGGCTTCGCGACGGCCGGCCAGCAGCCACAGCGACAGTGGCCCGGCCAGGGCGACCGCACCAGCCAGCACCAGCCGCTGCCCTACCGGCCGACCGAGCAGGCCGCCCAACTCCCAGGCCGCAATCGCCACCGCCGCCAGCGCGACCGCGGACAGAATCTGCCAATCGGCGGCACTGAGCAGGAAAAATCCGCCGCAGGCCATCGCAACCCCCAGCGGCAACTTGCCGACCTTGGTCAACCAGCTTTTCATCCGCAGGCCTGTTCCTGTTCCGGCAGGGCGGCGGTGCCGATGCCGCCATAGCGGCGCTCGCGGCCGGCATAGTCGGCCAGGGCCGCATCAAGATCATCTTCTGCAAAGTCCGGCCACAGACTCGGGCAGAAATGCAGTTCGGCATAGGCCGACTGCCAGAGCAAGAAATTGGAAAGGCGCATCTCGCCGGAAGTGCGAATCACCAGATCGGCCGGCGGCACCGCAAGTTCGCGCTCGAAGAGTTGCTCGGTGACCTGCGTGCAATCGCAACCGGAAGCAGCCAGCCGCTGCACGGCATTGACTATGTCCCAGCGTCCGGAATAGTTGAGTGCAACCGTCAGCAGCAGCGATGAGTTGGCCGCGGTCTCCTCCTCCATCCTGCGCATCTGGACACCCAGTTCGGCGCCGAAGCGATCCAGCTGGCCAACAAACTTGACCTGGACGCCGTTTTCCCCCATCTCTTTCAGGTTGTCGCGGATGCCGGCGGCAAACAACTTGAACAGGGTGCTGATCTCGGCCTTCGGACGGCTCCAGTTCTCGGTCGAGAACGCAAACAGGGTAAGCCGGGCGATGTTGCGCCGGGCACAGCCGGCCACCACCTTGCGCACGGCCTGGATGCCGCGGCGATGACCCTCGGTCCTGGGCAGGCCGCGCTGGCGTGCCCAGCGGCCGTTGCCGTCCATGACTATCGCAACATGGCCGGGCAACTTGTCGTGATCCGGGCTGTTCATCGCCGCTGCGACCATCGACAGATCGTCATTTACCCATCAACTCTTCGCTCTTGGCCGCCGCCAGTTGATCGATTTGGGCAACCGCCTTGTCGGTATGTTTTTGCAGATCGTCCTCGCAGCGCTTGCGTTCGTCTTCGGACATTTCCCCCTCCTTGACCTGGCTCTTGAGCGAGTGCAACTCATCGCGGCGGATGTTGCGCACCGCGACCCGGGCTGCCTCGGCCTCCTTCTTGACCACCTTTACCAGCTCAGCGCGCCGCTCCTGGGAAAGTTCGGGCAGGTCGATGCGAATCCGGCCGCTGTCGGCAGCCGGGTTCAGACCCAGATCCGCTTCCCGGATCGCCTTTTCGATGACAGCCTCATTGCTCTTGTCCCAGGGTGCGATCAGCAACTGGCGCGGACCTCCGACCGTGATCGTTGCCAACTGCACAAGCGGCATCTCCTGGCCGTAGCAGGATACCTTGACATGGTCAATCATGCCGGCATGAGCACGGCCGGTGCGCACCTTGGCCAGATCGGTCTTGAAAAACTCGACCGATCGGGCCATGCGATCCTCTGGGGTTTCTGATTCCATCAATTACATCTGTGGGTAAGCAAGCCAATGACAACTGGCGCGCCCGGCAAGATTCGAACTCACGACCTCCAGGTTCGTAGCCTGGCGCTCTATCCAACTGAGCTACGGGCGCCTGATGCCAACAGCAAGATGCCGATTCTACCCGCTCCCCCGCCCCAGCCGCACCGCTGGCCGCCAATGGCCTAGAATCGCTGTCCAGCCAAGAGCCGACATGGAATCCACCCCATCAATCCCGGCTGCCGGACAAGACAGCGCGGCAGCAGCGCTGCCGGTAAGTTTTGCCGGCACTCCCGGCGGCTACTGGAAGGTATACATCACCGGCCTGGCGCTTTCCCTGGCTACCCTGGGTCTGTATTCGCCGTGGGCAAAACTGCGCCGCCACCGCTACCTGCTGGTGCACACCCGCCTGCTCGGCAGCTGCTTCGAATTTGACGCATCACCCTGGGCTATCTTGATCTCGCGCATAATCATCCTGACCATAATCATCATGAGTGCCTGGGCGGACACCTTTTATCCGTTCATCGACGGCGAGGCAGTTGGCCTGGGCACCGTCGTGATCATGGCTCTGCTGCCGGCCGCGATCATGCGCGGCCGAGCCTTTCACGCCCGGCACACCATGTTCAAGGGCATCCGCTTCCGCTTTGCATCCTGCTACCTGCATCTGTATGTCTATTACGGGCTGGTTTTCCTGCCGTTGATTGCGGTGCTGACCCTGACCTACCTGAGTTCGGCTTCCGGCGAGCAGCCGGACATGGAGAACTTCGGCTATCTAACCCTTGTTCTGGCTGTCTGGGTGCTGGCCATGCCGGCTTTTGCCCACTTCGAGCACCGGATTCTGGCCAACAACCTGCATTTCGGGAAACTCGGGCTGGCGATATCGGTGCCCATGCGCACCTACTACGCGGTCGCCGGCAGGCGGCTGCTGATGGCGTTAGCGCTGGCCGCCCTGGTCGCCCTGGGGTTGAGCACAACCGGTATGGAGGCAAGCGTCATCGCTTTGCCGGCAGTGCTGCTGGCCCTTGTATGGGCGGCGGTGCTGTTCAAGATCGATACTGCGAGAATCTTCTGGAGCAGCCTGCAACTGTCCGACGGCAGCCGGATTGCCAGCCGGATCACCTTTGCCGGGCTGCTGAGAGTGTTCACGATAAACAGCCTGCTGACCATAATCAGCCTGGGCATCCTGTGGCCGATGGCCCGTGCCCGCAAGTGGCGCTACATAGCCAACTGCATCGG
This sequence comes from Betaproteobacteria bacterium, assembly GCA_026710225.1. Classification (GTDB taxonomy): domain Bacteria; phylum Pseudomonadota; class Gammaproteobacteria; order Tethybacterales; family Tethybacteraceae; genus JAPORI01. Next base: position 2,537 of record JAPORI010000136.1, on the reverse strand, counting down.
CATCGTTCCCGGATCGCAGCTTGCCGAGCTTGAAGGTGCCAGCGACGAACAGGCTATCTCGGCGCTGGGCGAGGAAGGAGTGGACTTCTACGGCTTCGACTTTGATGCGGGAGTGATCTAGGCTTGCGACAAAACGGCTAATCAAGATGCAACCGCAAAATGTCTGGCCGGCTGTCCTCTATGCGCCTGGATCGGTAGCCGGGCAGCCGGTTAAGGTTTCCCTGGATCGCAAGGAGCTGAAAATCGTTGCCGCCGATACCCACGAACGCGTCTATGCACACCGGCAACTGTCAGTGCCGGAATACATTGCCGGTGCGCCGCTGACCGTGCGGTTGCCAGACCAGCATACGCTTGAACTGCCCGACGGCAAGCTGGCCCGGCAAATGGCAGCCAAAAGCGGGCGCGCGCTGGCATTTTTCGAAAGAAACCTGCTGCTGATTGTCGCCCTGCTGCTGATCGCATCGACAGTGCCTTACGCGCTGCACAAACTGGCACTGCCGAAATTGACGCCGGGAATCGTCGAGCACATATCGGTCGACAAGATCGAAAGGTTGGAGGACAGCGTCTTCGCACAGTTGGTCAGCAGAGGCTTCTTCGAAGTGCTGGCCGGCGACGAATACATCCACCAGAACGATCTGATCACTTCCCGGGGGCTGCGCCTGATCGAGGGCATTGAAGGCAGTGAATTCAGTTACGAATTCCTGCTGGTATCCGGGAAACATTTTGGCGCCAACGCGTTCGCCCTGCCCGGCGGCAGGGTGCTAATCACCGACGAGCTGCTTGAATTGCTCGATGAGGATCAACTGACCGGCGTGCTGGCTCACGAAATCGCCCATATCGAGTTGCGCCACTCGCTCAATGCGATCATCTCCAGCTCAGTGTTCGGCGGGCTGATGCTGCTGATAATGGGCGACATCTGGTCGGTAATACTGCCCAGCGCCATTTCCGATCTGGCCTATTCGCGTGAGCACGAACTGGCCGCCGACTGCCAGTCAGCCCACTATCTGGCCGCCGCCGGCTTCGATCCGGAACTGATCGGTTCGGCCCTGGAAGAGTTGCTTGGCGATGCTCCCAGTTTCTACAAGTACCTGAGCACCCACCCGGACCTGACTGAGCGCAAGGAGAACATCATCGGCTGCGCCAGCGCCGCGGCCGGCGAATCTGGCTAGAATCTCCCTCCTGCCCCAATCATTTTCCTGCGCCAACAAGCAAGTTCAACCAAGCTCATGCCAATCTACGAATACCAGTGCACCAATTGTGGACACGAAGAGGAATCGCTGGAAAAAATGGATGCCCCGCGCACGAAAAAATGCCCGGCCTGCGGCTCTGCCGACACTCTCCAGCGGCTGGTCTCGGCGCCGCGCTTCCAGCTCAAGGGCAGCGGCTGGTACCAGACCGACTTCAAGGACTCCGGCAAGACCAAGCCGGCCACTGAAGACAGCAGCAAAAGCACCGACAAGGCCAAGACTGGCCAAGACAAGGCAGCCGACAAGAAAGATGCCACGACCGAGAAAAAGCCGGCTGCTGAATCGAACAGCACCAAAAAGAGCGATCAGAAAACCGGTGCCACACCGGCTTAATCCGCTCTTTCTGGCAACAGTTGCAGTTGCCGGCATCCTGACTGCCGCCAGTGCCACCGGCGACGATCTGCGCATCGCGGTTGCAACCAGCGTCGATGACTCAGGATTGCTGGAAAAATTGCGCGCTGCCTACCAGCCCGACTGCAAGTGCACGCTCGATGCGGTTGCCGCCGGTTCCGGACCGGCACTGGAAATGCTGCGCCGGGGCGATGTCGACGCCGCGATCACCCACGCCCCCGATCTGGAAAAACAGGCGGTTGCAGACGGCGCGGCCAGCGGCCGGTTCGAGTTCATGGCCAACGACTTCATTGTGGTAGGCCCGCAAGATGATCCGGCCGGCATCAGCGATGAAGACCTGGCCGGTGCTCTGGCCGCCATCGCCCGGGTGCAAGTCAGATTCATCTCCCGCAGCGACAATTCGGGCACCCACCGTGCCGAGATAAAACTTTGGGATCAGATTGGCATCGAGTTCGAATCTACCCCGGACTGGTATCTGCAATCCGGACTCGGGATGGCTCGCAGCCTGCTGCTGGCCGATGAACTCAACGCCTATACGATTTCAGACAGTGCCACATTTGCGGTGCTAGCCGAGCGACGACAGTTGCACATCATCCAGTTGTCTGAATCCAGAAAACAACTGGGCAACCGCTACAGCATAGTCACCGCTGCCGCCGCCGGTAAAGCGGCTGGCCGCTTCGCACTCTGGCTGCAATCCAGACAGGCGCAACAGACAATCAGCCAGCACCGGCTGTCCGGCACGGCCTTGTTCACTGCCCCAGCCCCCTAGTTCACGAGCAAACGCCAGTCCCAGGTTGCCTTCCATATAATACAGATGCACCTGAATTTTTTACTCATCCGGTACCGCCGATCGTTCCTACCACAAGTCCAGCCCCGATCCAGACCCCACCATGGAAATATTTGCAGCAACCCGGCAGGCGATCGAGATGCTCGTGCGCG
>JAPORI010000212.1 GCA_026710225.1 Betaproteobacteria bacterium | reverse complement strand
GCCGCCGGCGCACTGGGGGTGATCTCGTCTTCCGATCGCGAGGCGGTGATCGGCTTTGCCTCCGAAGCGCTGATCGCCAACAGCGCCTATCCGGTAACCATGACGATAGCCGCCGCCGCAGGCGGGGGGATGATTGAAAAGGAATTGATCTTCACCCGCGCGGTGATGACGCCGGAGGCGCTTGTCGATGTTCTGGTGACCGTCGATGTGGGCAGCTCTTCGACCTTCACACGCCATCCGGCTACGCCGACTGGCGCCGGAGTGACCTATCAGGCGATGCTCGTCGACGGCAACGACCGGCTGCAACCGCTGCCGGTCTGGCTTGGTTTGGCGGCGTCCTCCGGCCAGTTCACGGTGCAGCACTGGCGGGCGGCCGCCCACGGGCTGCACAAGGTGCGGGTGTTTGCGGTGGAAAACGGGGTGCGGGTTTCCGCCGGCGACTTCCAGCTGTATACCGGCACCCAGGTGCGACGGCTTGGCAGGACATCTGAGCGTGAAACCCGCAACTCGAAAACCTACAATCAGTTGCTCCTTGAACTGGGGGCGCCGGTTACCGGCGCGACCATAGCGGAAGCAACCTTGCTGGGCAGCTCCACCGCGGCGGCCTGCGGCGACACTCTGGCCGATGTCGGATCAGCCGGCGGCATCCAATGCCAGTTGCTGGCCGCACCCAACGGCCAGCTGCGCCGATTGCGGGTTGAAATTTCCGCGGCCGATTATGCCGAGGGCGAATACGGGATTACCCTGGCGCTTACCGGGTTTGGCGGCAGCCGGTCGCTGGTGTATCGATTCGAGATCAGTGAAATCACCGATTCGATTTCAGCCATAGATACTCACGAACCGGTATGGACCGAACAGAGCGAAGGAGAGGACCTCATCATCGAATATCCGGCCGCCAGTTCGGTGGCGGCCAATGCGCCGATAGCCACAGTTACTGTTGGAGCTGCCAACACCATAGTGGTTGAAAACTGCTGCACCGGCACGCCGTTGCAATGGCAGTGGAACCACACTGAAGGTGAAAGCGTCCAAACCGTCGTGATCGCCAAGAACAACACCGCCGGCCGGGTGTTCCCGGCCGGCGTCGACGAGTATCGGCTGCGGGCGGTTGCCTATCGTTATAGAAGCGGTTTTACATACCTCAACACGCGCAACATAATCATCAGAAAGGCCGAACTGCCGGCGGTTACCGCGCCGGGTCTCAATATCCGCAACGCGGAGCCGCAGTGGTATGATTTGCGCATCAATACCAACCTGCAACGCTTCCCGTTCGATGTGCCCTACGGGCAGGGACGCTCGTTTGCGCTGGGCCGCTTCCTGTCCAATCCGTCCAATTTGCCAATCAGCTGGCAGCTGCTGGTTGAAGACGGTGATGATGCCGATGCGCGGCCGGATGCTCCGCCGGCCGGGATGAGTCTGGATGGGGATCGGCTGGTGCTCAATGTTGCCGCCAACACCCCGCCGGCGAACTATCCGCTGATCGTGCGCGGCACCTATTCCGCCGGCCCCGGCCTGGCGATGAGCCAGATCGAAGGGCGGGTAACCTTGCGCAAGCTGGGTGAGCCGATGCAGATTGCCCGGGTGGCGTATACCGACTCCAAGCGCAAGTTGCAGTTCTGGCTGCCGGATTTGACCGGATGCAAGGGGGACTTGTTTTTTAATATATCCTACCGGTCAAACACTGCTTTTCAAACATCTGTAAACGAGACATTTGGAGGGGACAACATTTGTTCAACATCCTTTGACCTTAACAATTCAGGGTTTCCTTCGGATTTTATATCAGAAGACTTCACCAGCCTGACTGCCGCCAGTTTCCTCCTTACCGAAGACACCGGCTATGGTTTATACCCGCAGCGGCAAATCATCAGGTTTTCCGTCTTCGAGGCTCTCTTCGCTGCGCCGGCGGCCGCCGGCAGCAGCGCCCGGGATCAAACCCGGCAGATCGCGCGCAACTTTGGTATCAACCCGGCCGACTACAAAGTTGGCACCACCGTTACCATCGCCGCGGTGGCTCCGCCGCCGCCGATCGCTCCGATCACGGTGCACATCACCGAGATCGTCGGCCCCAGTGCGGAAGCGGCAGTGGAAGCCGGCACTGCAATTGCCACGGTTACCGTGCCGGTCAATTTCGGGTTCAGGTTTTTAGGTGGAGGCTTGGTGCCGGAAGCGAAGCTGCCGGTAACCTGGCGGGTGGCGGGGCCGGCGGCGGCCACCGGTCTGCTGCGGGTGACCCGGCTGGACACCGGCCTCGACGGTCCGGAATCGGCGCTGATTAGCTGGACGCAGGCGGTAACCCTCGATCACGAGAACCCGCAGCCGGCCGCGCTTGCCGACATCATGGTAACCCTGATTTTGGAGGGCAGTCAAGGCGACATGGTTTCCACCCCGCTGCGCATCATCCTCGACAATGTCGAAGAGAGCACTGACAATGACCTGCCGGTGTATACCGGCCCGCCGGGGATGGTCAGGGTTGCGCGCGTCAACCTTACCGTTGACATGAGCACAAGAGAACCCACATCCTTTGCGCTCGATAGTAGCGGAGGACTCACCCTTACCTTTACCGACTCGGACGGCTTTAGCGCCCTGGCGGTTAGCGGCCCGGCGGAACTGGAACTAACCGCCACCCCCGATCTGGCCCGCGGCTGGCTGCGGGTGGCGATCGATCACGCCTCCGGCGGCGACGATGATGATTTGATCGGCTATTTCCCGCTTACCCTTACCGCCACCGACACCCTCGGCGCGGTAACCACCGAGGTGGTCACCCTGGTTCTTGGTGACGGTATTTATACTGGTGCTAGCCTTACGCCTACGTTCACCAATGGTGTTGCCAGTTTTGAAGTAGACCTGCATCTTTGCGGACAAATTAATCTTGAGTTTAGCTATCCATACCCAGCCGAGTTTCTCCAATACCAACTGCCTTTTGCCGAGTGCACTCTTACCGGCAGCAAGACGGTAAAGCCAATCAAGCGCACTACCGGCCTGTTCGGCCGGCAGCGAACCGAGTTTTCCCACAGCCCCAGCTGGGACCCCGACCCGACCATTGAATTTGCCAACGGCAAGGTGAAAGTGATTCTCGGCCGCTTCCCCGACGGAGCGGTGCCTTCAACTCAGCTCTCATTCGGTATGACCCGTGTTATTGGCGGCATAAATTATGATGTGATTAATACCTCATTAAGTGACACCGGAACCGCCTTCACCCAGTCGCCGTCGATCACCGAGGACATCGGCGGCGGCAATTTCATCAATGTCATTAGAATCATCGAGGACAACACCACCTTGCCGGCCGGCACCAGGCTGACCACCTTCACCTTGAGTCGGGCGTTTGCCGGCACCGATGACATTACCTGGGAGATTACCCGTCAGGCAATGCCGTGGGTGCGAGTCACCATTGCCGCCGATCCGGACAACCCGCGCAGCAAGGCGATCCTGTCGATCGCGCCCGGCTCCTCGTTCATCAACAACCTGGAACACCATCACCCCGCCAGCTCCGCGGCTTCGCAATCTCTTTCTGGCCTGAACGCCAGTTATGATGTGCGGGTAACCCGCGGCAGTGGGCGGGGCCAGACTTCCCGGACTTTTACCAGTGGGATTCCCTTTTTACTCTCCAACGCAATCGACAAGCCGGTTTTGCCGGCAATCGGCGATCGGGGACCTTATGGTGCATCCGGCGACACCACCGAGCGCAGTTTCCAGATCGACGCGCTGACCACCGAGGACAACTTCACCAGCGACTCTCACCGCAGTTTCCACTATCACGCCCAGCTCAAGAACGGCACCGGCCTGCCGGCCGGAGTGACCTTCGATTCGGCTACCGGCACCTTCACCATCGCCGCCGGCAGCCGCGCCGCCGGAGCGCATGTAATCTCGGTCACCCCGACGATTTCCGTCGCCCTTTTGGCCGCCCAATTCCCGAAAACGCGCGCCGGCGATGCAGTCGACTTCACCTTGTCGATCGTCGATTACATCCCCGGTCTTACCACCACCATAACCGTCGACGAGGCCGGTGGGCACAATGCAACCGTTGCCGGGGCGCTGTCGCTGGGGGTGATCGATCTGGCTGCCGACCTGGCCGGGGTGAGCTGGTCGTTGCGCGGCACATCAACCAAGCTGGCGGTTGGCGCCTCGACCACCGACGCCGACGGCGAGGTGGTGATCTCCACCGCCGGCAGTGCAAGCACTAATCATGTGTTCGACTACGAGGCGTTGACCAACGGGCTGTTTGGCCGCATCACCCTGGTGGCAACCGCCGGCGAGGTCGTCTACGCCCAGGTCGTCGATGTGGTGCTCAATAATCTGGACGAGAACCTCGCCCTGGCTGCGATCGACGCCAAGAGCGCGTCCGCCGGAGCGTCCGCGACCAGCGAAGTGCTGCCGGCGGCAACCAACGCCGCCGGGGTCGATCTGGCGGTTACCTATACGGCAACCAAGCCGGATGATTCGTCGTTCACCAACAGCGACTGGATAACCTTCGATCCGGCTAACCGCGCCCTTGCCATCGACGCATCTACGCAAACCGCCGGCACTAGTCAGATGGTCAAATACACCGCAACCGAGACCGGCAATTCGAGCAACAAGGTGTCGCGCACCTTCAATGTGCTGGTGGTGTCGCCGAACACCGGCGACATCACCTGGACCACCACCAACCTCAGCCCGCTTACCCGCGTCGCCGGCGATCCGGGCGCATCGACGGTTGCCACCGTGTCAGTGCACCTGTCGCAGCAGCCGGATGCCAACAATGTAACCTTGACCATTACCAATGATTCGGGAAGAATCAGCTTTATCCCGGATTCAGTGATCTTCACCCGCGCCAACTACTCCACGCCGCAGCCGGTAACGCTCAGCGTGCTGATGCTCACTTCATTCGACTCGGCGGCCCAACAGTTGCAGCTTACCGCCGCGGTGCACGATCAGAGTTCTTCCGACATCAACTACCGCTTCACCACCGCCAGTTCGTTTGCGGTAACCCGCTCGTTCATCAACCAGCTGCCGGTGCAAGATACCACCGCCAGCCGGCTGCTGGTGGTCGAGAAACCGGCTTCGGGAAATATAGTGCTCACCCCGCTTAGCGCAACCGATCCGGACGGCGATACGCTGGCCTTTGCCTCAGCCCGGCCAACTTCCTCCGATCCAGACCTGTTTGCCAGTGCAACCAAGGCCGCCTTCAACTCGGCAACCGGCCAGCTTACCCTGTTTGCAACGGTCGATCCCGGGGTCTATCCGATCCGGGTGCAGGTGGGCGAAACACACGGTCAATCGACGATTCCCTATGCCGCGGCGGTCAACCTGTTTACCGTCGTCATCGGCGAGGCGAGCTTCGACACTTCCGACGGCCATGCGATCGCCGCTGATGCCGCCTCGTTCACCTTCGATTATGCGATCTGCGACAAGATGATCATCGATGTCGGCTACGGGAGTGAAAAGACCCGTTATGAAGTGCCGGCCACAGCCTGCACCGGCACGCCGTCGGCAACCGGCACCGATGCAACCGAACTGGGCACCCAGCCGTCCGCGACCGGTTTTGTGAATACCTTTACCGCAAGCCCGGCCTACGATCCGGCGCCCAATGTCAATTTCGCAACCGCCGGCGAGGCGATTGTCCGCCTCAATGCCTTTGCCCTGGATGCCGCTTCGCAGGCCTATTCGGTTTCGGTTGCCTTCGTCCGGCCGGTGGCAGGCAGCGATGTCGCCCATTCGCGGGCGACCTCGCCGGTGCAAGACGCCTATTTGAATTATTCGACACCGGTGTATGCGCGCACCAATACAGTTGAGCGGATCGCCGAACGCAATACGGTTTCTCCCGGCGATGTGTTGCTCACCATTACCCTGTCGACGCCGGCGCCGTTCCCCCA
>JAPORI010000004.1 GCA_026710225.1 Betaproteobacteria bacterium | reverse complement strand
GGTTGGAGTAGGGAGTGCAGTCTTGTCAGCGCAATTTGTTTCAATTTGCAGGCATCTATCGTAAAAGCCTTATAATTAGTCGAATAATCAGCATGTTATCCGCATTTCTTGCCAAAGCTTGTTGCAATGCCTTGCAACTTGCAGACCTTGATACTTCGCCCTTGCGCGAGCACAACGGCCGGGTGGTGCGTTTGCGCGCCGCCGGTTCGAGCATCTGTCTGCGCATCGGTGCCGATGGCGGTTTCACTCCCCTGCACGCGGCGGTTGACGCTGATGCGACGATAGAGATGCCTACGCCCCTGTTGACCGGAGAGAGCAAGCCGATTTACGCATCCGGCGACTCCGAGTTGCTTGCCGCCTGCCAGCAGGTATTCGAGCAGGCGCGCCCGGATCCGGAGGCGATGGCCGAACGCATGTTTGGCAGCCAGGGTTCGGCGCTGGCTGCCAGCATCTTTGTCGAGGGAGGCCGGCTGGGGCAAGACAGCCGCCAGCGACTGACTTCTTCGCTGCGCAGCTGGCTGATTGACGAGGCAGCCCTGGTGCCTGATCCGCAAGAGGTTCGGCAACATCAGATGCAAGTTGAGGAGTTTGCCCGGCGGGTCGAGAAACTGCGCCGGCAATGCGCAACAAGGGGCAGCAAATGACCGGCCAGCCGCGCATCATCAAGAAGTATGCCAACCGGCGACTCTACGACACCAAGGAGAGCCGCTACATAACCAAGGACGACATCAAGAGGTATGTGGTCACCGGCGTCAAGTTCAAGGTGGTGCACGCCCAAAGCGGCGACGAGCTTACCCGCACAGTGCTGATGAGCATCATATTTGACGAGGAGATAATGGGAGTGCCGCTGTTTAGCGACGAGGCGCTGCGCAGCATAATCATCTTTTCCGGCTCACCGCTGCGCGGATCTTTCTCCGGATTCATCGAGCAGATGCTGCCGATGCTGGAGCGCTTCCAGCCGGAACTTTCCGGCGAGGAGGGCAACAAGTCGCGCCAGAAAATCAACGAACAGTATGCCTCCTTGCAGGGAATGCTGCTGGGCAACGCGTTTTCCGAATTTGCAAATCGCAGCATCGAGATGATGATGCAGGCCAATCCGGCAATGGCCGGCATGACCGGCAGGAAAAAAGACGCGCCGCCGGAAGAAAAGGACTAGCCTTTCTGGCAGGCGCGGCTCAATCGGTCGCGCACCGCCTCCCACTCGTCACCTGCTGGCGGCGCGGCAACCATAATCGATCGGCAGCCGCTGGCTTCCGCCGCCCGCAACCGGGCATAGAAGTTGCGGGCGGCCGCCTGCGGCTCGCGCCCGAGGCCGAACCGCAGTTTGTTGCGATCATCCGGACGCGTTGCTGAAAAATCGATCAGCGCGACATCAGCCGGTCGGGTCTCGATCTCCCGCCGCCCCGCCATGTGCAGCGGCTGCTGCGGTCGATAATGGCTGGCAAGCGTTCCCGGCGCAGCCGGTGCATCGCCCGCACCGACTTGCGAATTCACTTCACAGCCGGCTGCATCACTCAACTGCATCCTGCCGATTGCTCCGGGACGGACAATTGCAATCCGCTCGGCTTCAACGCGCACGATCGTCGATTCGATTCCGACCTGGCATTCGCCACCATCAAAGATGAGCAGATCGTCGGCATCGGGAAACTCGGCTGCAACATGAGCCGCACTAGTCGGACTGATTCGCCCGAAGCGGTTGGCCGACGGTGCGGCCAGCGCCCCTCCGGCCTGATCAATGATCTGCCTTGCCTGCTTGTGTTGCGGCACCCGCAGGCCAATCAGGCGGCCACCGGCTGCCGCCCGGGATGCGACTTGCGAACGGCGGGGCAGCAGCAAGGTGAGCGGTCCGGGCATGAACGCGTCTGCCAGCCGCAGCGCCGGTGCCGGTATTTGGCAAGCGAATTCGTCCAGGTGCTTGGCATCAGCCAGATGCACGATCAGCGGATGGCTTGCCGGTCGGCCCTTGAGTGCAAAGATACGCGCAACCGCCTCATCGCAGCGGGCGTCAGCGGCAAGACCATAGACGGTTTCGGTGGGGATCGCAACCAGTTTGCCGGCGCTCAGCCGGCCGGCAACCGCATCGATGTCATCGGTAATCTGCGGCACTGAGCTGCCGCCTCAGGCAAACTTCTCGGCGATGGTCGCGTAGCGTTTTGCAGTTTGCTCGATGATGTCAGCCGGCAATTCGGGCATTTGTTCCGACTTGCGGTCCCAGCCGCTGTCGGTAAGCCAGTCGCGCACGAACTGCTTGTCGAAGCTGGGCGGATTGTGTCCCGGCTGCCAGCCGTCCTGCGGCCAGTAGCGCGATGAGTCGGGAGTGAGCACTTCATCAATCAGCACCAGTTCACCGCTATCATCGAGAGCGAATTCAAACTTGGTGTCGGCCAGGATCATTCCCAGGCCGGCAGCGTGCTCGTGACCGCGATTGTAAAGTTCAAGCGTCTTTTCCTGCATTAGATCAGCGGCCTTGGCTCCGATCGTTTCAACCAGTTGCGCGAAGGTTATGTTCTCGTCATGCTCACCGGCTTCGGCCTTGGAAGAGGGGGTGAACAGCGGCTTGGGCAACCGGTCGGCCAGTTGCAGTCCGGCCGGCAGATCAAGTCCGCAAACTTGCTGGCACTGCTGATAACTCTGCCAGCCAGATCCGGCCAGATAGCCGCGGGCGATCGCCTCGGCCGGCAGCGGCTTGAGCCGGCGCACGACCATGCTCCGGCCGGCAATCGTTGCGCGCTCGTCTTCGGCTACCGCCTGAGTGGGATCATCGGCAAGCAGGTGGTTGCGACAGACATCCTTGAGAATCGCAAACCAGGCGATGCTCATTGCGGTGAGCGCCTTGCCCTTGCCGGGGATGCCCTGCGCGAAAACCCGGTCAAAGGCCGAAATCCGGTCGGTCTGCACCAGCAGCAACTTGTCCTCGCCGATCGCATAGATATCGCGCACCTTGCCCGATCCCACCTTGGGCAGGCTTTTCAGGTTGCTGGTCAGCACCACTGAGTCGGAGACACTCACGGCAAAGTGGTCTCCAGCACCCGCTTTGCCTGGCGCTTGCGGAATGCATCCAGCCGGCCGGCGATTTTCTTGTCCTGCAAAGCCAGCAGCGCGACTGCAAACAAGGCGGCGTTGCCGGCCCCGGGAGCGCCGACTGCAAAAGTGGCAACCGGGATGCCCTTGGGCATCTGGACGATCGCCATCAGCGAATCGAAGCCGGCCAGCGGGGTGGCCGCCAGCGGCACACCGAGCACCGGCAGGGTGGTCAGGGATGCAACCACCCCGGGCAGATGGGCGGCGCTGCCGGCACCGGCGATGACCGCCTGGACGCCGCGGCCGGCCAGCGCCTTGACATAGGCGGCGCAGTCATCCGGGGTGCGGTGCGCCGACAGCACCCGAGCCTCGTAGCCAATCTTGAATTCGTCGAGAATGTCGGCGCCGGTTTTCATTACCGGCCAGTCGCTTTTCGACCCCATCATGATCGAAACCAGCGGCTTGGTGGTGGAGCGGGATGCGGTCTTCTTCTTCATCTGAAAGTTTCTCGGAAGCTTGAAAAAAAGGGTGATTATATGAAGTGGCGGCCGGGGGCAGGTAGAATCCGCCTCTTGCCGCGGCTGTCTGCGGCCAATTCAGGCAAGGTTAGAGAAAGGCTCATGAAGATATACTACAACAAGGACGCTAATTTGCGTGTGCTCAAGAAGCTATCCATAGCGGTGATTGGCTATGGATCGCAGGGACACGCCCATGCCAACAATCTCAAGGATTCGGGCATGAACGTTACCGTCGGCCTGCGCAAGGGCGGCGCCTCATGGAAAAAGGCGCAGCGAGCCGGGCTGCCGGTCGCACCAGTGGCCGAAGCGGCCGCCGCCGCCGATCTGGTGATGCTGCTGGTTCCCGACGAGTTGCAGGCGGACATGTACCGCGACCAGCTGGCCGGCAAGATGCGCAAGGGCGCAACCCTGGCCTTTGCCCACGGGTTCAATATTCACTACCACCAGATCGAGCCACGGCCGGATCTGGATGTGGTGATGATCGCCCCCAAGGGTCCCGGGCATCTGGTGCGCTCCACCTATGTCGGCGGCGGCGGTGTTCCCTGCCTGCTGGCGGTGCATCAAAATCCTTCCCGTCAGGCCAAGAAGCTGGCTCTGGCTTACGGGGCGGCAATCGGCGGCGGCCGGGCCGGCATGATCGAGACCACCTTTTGCGATGAGACCGAAACCGACTTGTTCGGTGAGCAGGCAGTACTGTGCGGCGGCCTGGTCGAGTTGGTCAAGGCCGGCTACGATACGCTTACTGAAGCCGGCTATGCTCCGGAAATGGCCTACTTTGAGTGTCTGCACGAACTCAAGCTGATTGTCGACTTGATGTATGAAGGCGGAGTCGCCGACATGTTCTACTCGATTTCCAACACCGCCGAGTACGGGGCGATCAGTCGCGGCCCGCAGGTGATCGATGCTGCGGCCCGCCAGCGGATGAAGACCATGCTCGAGCAAATCAGAAGCGGTGAGTTCGCCCGGGAGTTCGTCCTTGAAAACAAGGCCGGAGCTCCGACCCTGAAGCGCTCCCGCACCCGCATGAGCGAGCATTCGCTCGAGCAGGTCGGGGCGCGGCTGCGGGGGATGATGCCCTGGATAGCCAAGCGCAAGATCGTCGATCGCGGCCGCAACTAGACATCTGATTGCTCAAGGCCCCCTATAATCCGTTATTCTTGCCCGTTTGAGGAGAAGGCAACATCATGAAACTAAACAATTCCCGACCCGGTGCGCTATTGCTCGTTGCAGCGGCACTGGCCAGTCCGGTTGCACTCGCCGATGAGACTCTCAATGTCTACAACTGGAGCGATTACATAGCCGAGGACACCGTAGCCAAGTTCGAGGAGGAAACCGGCATCAAGGTCAACTACGATGTCTACGACAGCAATGAGGTGCTCGAAGCCAAGTTGCTGACCGGCAATACCGGCTACGACATCGTGGTGCCGACCTCCGACTATCTTGAGCGTGGCATTGCCGCGGGAGTGTTTCAAAAGCTTGACAAGAACAAGCTGGCCAATCTTGCCAATCTGGATCCGGAACTGATGGCGCGCATGACCCGGTTTGATCCGGACAACGCATACAGCGTAATCTACATGTGGGGCACCAACGGCCTGGGCTACAACGCCGAAATGATTAGCGAACGGCTCGGTGAGGACGCACCGGTTGACAGCTGGCGGCTGCTGCTGGATCCAAAGGTTGTCTCCAAGCTGGCCGACTGCGGGGTGGCGATGCTCGACAGCGGCGTTGAACTGATCTCCTCGACTCTCAACTACATTGGCCTTGATCCGGAATCGACCAGCGCCGCCGACATGGAGGAGGGGTTCGAGGCACTGCGCTCGATCCGCCCCTACATCCGCTACTTTCACTCATCGCAGATCATCAATGATCTCGCCAACGGGGAAATCTGCCTGGCCTTCGGATATTCCGGCGACATTTTGCAGGCGGCCGACCGGGCGGCTGAAGCCGACAACGGTATCCAGATCGAGTATGTAATCCCGAAAGAGGGCGCCCAGCTTTGGTTTGACTTGATGGCAATCCCGGCCGATGCACCCAACCCGGATGCGGCCCACAAGTTCATCGACTTCATCATGCGCCCGGAGATAACCGCCGACATAACCAACTATGTCGCTTATGCCAACGCCAACCTTGCCTCGCGGCAATTCGTTGACGAGGAGATCCTCAACTCGCCGGCAATATTCCCGGATCCGGAAACCAAGCAGCGGCTGTGGAATGTCGTCACCTACGATGCTGAGCTTACCCGGCTGCTTACCAGATTCTGGATCGACTACAAGACCGGCGGCTAGGATGAAGTTGCGCCGCATCTTTGCCGGCCGCGCTCCGGCTGTGGGGTGGAGCGGCTAGGTTCCGCCGGCTCGGCACCGCTTCCCTACCAGGCGAAGCCGTGGC
>JAPORI010000221.1 GCA_026710225.1 Betaproteobacteria bacterium | reverse complement strand
CGCTTCGTCATTACGAGGGGATGACCGGCGGCCTGGCCCTGGAGATGGAAAAACTGGGTTTTCCCGCCAGCGAGGTTGCCGGCTTTAGAAAGGGGCGAGCCAGAACACAGCGTGAGCGCGAAATGATCGAGTTTGTCCGCGAGGCATACAGAAAAGACAACAAAACCCAGGTGATTTTGCAATGGCTTGATGATTGACGCAAGTGCAGTTTTCACATGCGGCACCCGGCAATTTCACCCTTTGCCGACTGAGACACGCCCCCGGTTTTGCTCGCCGCTGCCCGGTTGCCGCTGCTGCTACTGGTAGGACATCTCGATGTTTTTCGTGCCGATCTTCTCGCCGAGCAGCGATACGCTTTCGAAGTCCGGGATGCGGGTCTTTTCCAGTTTCACCTCGCCTTCGCAGTCATCGGCGTCGATCTTGAACCTCACCCGACAAACGGCGCCCTTGCCGGAATGCCAGGACGCCAGCCGGCTGTTTACCTCGTTGATGTTGTCTGGCGAAACCCGGAAAGTGATCGCGCGCAACTGCCGCACCCAGTAGTCCGGCAGCCGATCGGTCTTTTTGGCGTAAAACTGCAACTCCTGCCGCTTGTTTCTTTTCAGCTGCGCGGTGCAAATCAGTATGTCGCCGCATTGCAGCTTTCCTTCCGGGAGCGCACCCTTGTCGATGCGCATCATGCGCCGGGTTTGGCCGTCGTCGAGCACCACCAGTTCGATGCCCTGCTTGCGCAGCGACGGCGGCGTCTTGATCGCCAGAATGCAGCCGGCAATCCGGGCATCCTGTTTTTCTTCAACATCATCCAGCCGGCGGATGCCCCGATCGCCGCGCAGCAGCCAGCGGATTGCATCAAAGAAGTGCCCGGAGACGGTCATCCCCAGCGCCTGATACTCTTCCTTGAGCACCTTCATTTGCGGCCAGGGCACGGCCTGCTGACTGCGGCGAGCCGGTGCGTCCGGGTGGCCGCCGAACATTTCCTCCTGGTTTTGATGGGCGCGGCTGTGGGCGGCTTCAGACAGAGCCGCCGGCAACTCGGCGGTAAGCAGACTGCGGCTGGCGCCGGGAGAGTCAGCTTCAATCAGGCTGTCGCAGGCGCCGGCTTTAATCAGGTTTTCCAAGGCAAGCCTACTCAGCGTGCCGGCACCGGTGCGGTTGCACATGTCAGCCAGGCTGGTGAAGCGGCCTTCGCGCCGGGCGGCGACGATCGCTGAGGCCGCGTGGCGACCGACGCCGCGTATCGAGGCCAGGCCGATGTGAATGCGCTTTTGGGTCGCCGGGACGAACAGCACCTCGGACTGGTTGACATCCGGGGCAAGCAGGCCGATGCCGTGTTCCTTGGCGTCGGTGGCGAACTTGGCGAGCGCATCCTGGTCCTGGAAATTGGTTGACATCAGCGCCGCGTAAAAGGCAACCGGATGATTGGCCTTCAGGCAGGCGGTCTGCACCGACAGGATCGCATAGCCGACCGCGTGCGCCTTGTTGAATGCGTAGCCGGCGAACTCGGCAATCGAATCATACAGTTCACGGGCATTTTTCTTGCCGAGAGTGTTGGCGGCGCCGGCAACGAACTGGCTGCGCGCCTTTTCCATCGTTTCCGGATTCTTCGATCCCATCGCCTTGCGCAGCACATCGGCCTGGCCGAGCGAGAAGTCGGCCAGTTGCTGGGCCAGTTGCAGGACTTGCTCCTGGAAGACGATGGTGCCGTAGGTCGGCTTGAGAATCGGCCGGCTCTTCGGATGCAGATAGGAGACTGGACTGTCGCCGGCGCGGCGCTGCAAATAGTCTTCGGTCATCTGCGACTTGATCGGGCCGGGCCGATACAAGGAGATCAGCGCGGCGATGTCTTCGAGCGAGTTTGGTTCCATGCGGCGCATGACCTCGCGCATCCCGGCAGCCTCGCACTGGAATACGCCGATGGTGTCGGTTTTCCGATACAGCTTGAAGGCAGCCGGATCGGCCAGGTCCAAATCGGCGATGGTGAAGTCGGTGTGGCCTGCCTCCCTGATCATTTCGAGCGCGTATTCGATCATGGTCAGGGTGCGCAGGCCGAGGAAGTCGAACTTGACCAGGCCGAGCGCGCCCAGATCATCCTTGTCGAACTGACTGACCAGGCCGTCGCCGTCGCCGACATGCATCAGCGGACAGATTTCAGCCAGCGGCCGCGGCGCGATCAGCACCCCGCCGGCGTGGGTGCCGGCGTTGCGCGGCAGGCCCTCGAGTGCTTTTGCGTAGCCCCACAGTCGTTGCAGCTCTTCGCTGGCTTTAATCTTTTTGCGCAGGTCATCGACATCATGGTGGGCGCTGTCCAGGGTGACATTGAGTTCACCGGGAATCAGCCGGGCGATCTCGTCGCAGACGGTATAGGGCATTCCGAGCACCCGTCCCACATCGCGCACCACCGCCTTGGCGCCGAGGGTGCCGAAGGTCGCGATCTGCGACACGCAGTCGGCGCCGTATTTCTCCCGCACATAGGAGATCACCTCCTCGCGCCGATCCATGCAAAAGTCGATATCAAAATCCGGCATCGAGATGCGCTCCGGATTGAGGAAGCGCTCGAACAGCAGTCCGTATTCGATCGGATCGATGCCGGTGATGTGCAGGCAGTAGGCAACCAGTGATCCGGAACCCGAACCGCGCCCGGGGCCGACTGCAATCGCGCGCTGCTTGGCAAAGCGGACAAAATCGGAAACGATCAGGTAGTAGTCGGCAAAGCCTTGCCCGACGATAACTTCCAGTTCGACTGCCAGCCGCTGCCGATACTCTTCCCGGTCGGCAAGATTAAGTTCGGCCAGGCCGCGCTCGGCCAGCTCGCGCAAGTAGCGGGGAGCGTCGTCGTGCTCGGCCAGTCGCGGCAGCTCGGCGCCGCCTTCGGTGAAGTTCCAGTTGCAGGCCGCGGCCAGCTGGCAGGCGTTTTCAAGCGCACCGGGAAACTCTGCAAACAGCTCTTGCATCTGTTGGGCGTCGAGCAGGTATTGCTCCGGTGAAGACAGCCGCGGCCGGTTCGGATCGGCCAGCCGGTGCCCGGAGGCGATGCAGGCGCGAATCTCCTGGGCGGCGAAGTCGTCAGGGTGAGCGAACAGGGCCGGATGGGCGGCTACCGCCGCGATTTTGCTACTGGCGGCAAAGCTGGCCAACGCGGTCGCGGCGGCGTTTTCGCCGCGCCGATCAGCGACGGTAAGTTCAACGAAATAGTAGTCGCCGAGCAGTTGCCGCCAGCGCTCGGCCAACTTGGCGGCGCGTCCCTGGTCGTTCCTGGCTACGGCCACGGCCAGATCGGATTCAAAGCCGGCGGTTGCGGCCAGGCCATTGAAGTCGGCCGGCTGCAAACCGGAAGCGTCGATGGTGCCGCGCCGATCCTCGCGCTCGTTGGCGGCGGTGAGCAGCCGGCTCAGCGATGCAAAGCCGGCCTCATCGCGCACCAGCAGGGTGAGCCGGAATTCATTGTCCTCCTCGCCCCAGGCCATCCGCACCAGGCAGCCGAGAATCGGCTTGACACCGGCGGCGCGGCAGCTAGTGAAGAACTTGCTCGCGCCGCTGATGTTGTTGTCGTCGGTAAGCGCCAGCGCCCCGATGCCGCGTTCGGCGGCCAGCTTGCCGACATTGTCTTCGCCGGCCAGCCGCAGCATCCCGGCCGCCAGCGAATACTCGCTGTGACAGCGAAGATTTACCGCTTGAATCGTGCTGGCCATCAACTCCTGTGCGGTGCAGTTGCCTGGCCGGCCAGGGTCGCAACCGCTTCGGCAAGCGCGCTGGTGGTCGCGCTCTTGTCCCCCAATCGCCGCACGGCAACCGTATTGGCCTTGGCATCCCGTTCGCCCACCGCGATGATTGCCGGAATCTTTTGCACCGAGTGTTCGCGCACCTTGTAACTGATCTTCTCGTTGCGCAGATCGGTTTCCACCCGCAGCCCGGCCGCACTGAGCTTTGCGGCAACTTCATCGGCATAGGTATTGGCCGCGTCGGTGACGGTGGCGACCACCGCCTGCACCGGTGCCAGCCACAGCGGCAGGCGGCCGTCGCAGTGCTCGATGAGAATGCCGATGAAGCGTTCGAATGATCCGATCACCGCCCGGTGCAGCATCACCGGCCGCTGCCGCTCGCCCGCGGCATCGACATACTCGGCGTCGAGTGATTCGGGCAGCACGAAGTCAACCTGCCAGGTTCCGCACTGCCAGTCGCGCCCGAGCGCGTCGCGCAGCACGAATTCGAGTTTGGGTCCGTAGAAGGCGCCTTCACCCGGATTGGCCTGCCAGTCGATGCCGGCCTTGCTGCACGCGCTTTTCAGTGCCTCCTCGGCGGTATCCCAGGTTGCATCGGAGCCGGATCGCTGCGCGGGTCGATCGGCCAGTTTGACGGTGAAGTCGGTAAAGCCGAAGTCGCGGTAGACGGTGGCCAGCAGCCGCATGAAGGCGGCGGTCTCGTCAACCACTTGCTCGGGCGTGCAGAAGATGTGGGCATCGTCCTGGGTGAAGGCGCGCACCCGCAGCAGGCCGTGCAGGGCGCCGGTCGGTTCGCAGCGATGACAGGTGCCGAACTCGCTCATGCGCAGCGGCAAGTCGCGGTAGCTTTTCACTCCGCGCTTGTATATCTGCACATGACAGGGACAGTTCATCGGCTTAAGCCCGAAGATGCGGCTTTTCTCCTCGGCGGCGAACTCGGCAATCCCGTCGCGGTTCTCGACCAGATACATGTGCTCGCCGAACTTCGCCCAGTGCCCGGACTTCTCCCACAGGCTGCGGTCAACCAGCTGCGGGGTGCGCACCTCGGTGTAGCCGGCGGCGCGCTGGCGCGCCCGCATGTAGTCCTCGACCAGCCGGTAGAGAGTAAGACCCCGATCGTGCCAGAACACCGATCCGGGCGCGTCGTCGGATATGTGAAACAGCCCGAGCGCCACCCCGACCTTGCGGTGATCGCGCCGCTCGGCCTCGCTAATCATTTGCAGATGTTCGGCCAGCTGCGCAGGGGAGTGCCAGGCGGTGCCGTAGATGCGCTGCAACTGCGGCTGGGAGGAATCGCCGCGCCAGTAGCTGCCGGCGACCCGGGTGAGCTTGAAGGCCTTGCCGGCGTGCCTGGTGGTTGGCATGTGCGGCCCCCGGCACAAATCGATGAACTCGCCCTGCCGATACATGGTGATCGGCTCACCTTCCGGGATCGCATCGAGCAGTTCGACCTTGAAGCGCTCGCCGCGCTCTTGATAAAAGGCGCGGGCATCAGCCCGAGTCCAGCTCTCCCGTTGCAGGGGAATGCCCTCATCGACGATCTGGCTCATGCGCTTTTCAATCCGTTGCAGGTCGTCGCTGGTGAACGGTTCGGGACAGTCGAAATCGTAGTAGAAGCCGTCCTTGATCACCGGCCCGATGGTCGGCCGGGCGGCGGGAAACAGTTCGAGCACCGCCTGGGCGAGGACATGAGCCAGATCGTGGCGGATCAGCTCAAGCGCCTCGGGAGCCTTGCGTTCGATCAGTTCAACCCGGCAGTTGTTTTGCAGCGGCCAGTCGGCGTCGACCAGCCGGTCATCGACCCGGGCGGCGACGGTGCGCTTGGCCAGCGACGGGGCGATCAGCGCCGCCAGTTCGGCGGGGGTGGCGCCGCTCGCCAGTTGCCGGGATGCGCCGTCGGGTAGTTGTACGGTTATTTGAGCCATCGGAGGGGTGATTTTAATGGGGGGTGGTGAGGCGGGGCGGATTTGGGGGTGCGGTCAGGCGTATCTGGTACTGTTGCGTCAGTTCCGCTGTGCTGTGGCTTTCTCGGGCGCTACCTTGGGCACTTTCGTCTTGAACGATGCCGAGTGTCTTTTCCTTGTTAGTTCGGTTCTTTCTTCTTCCCCTGTCGGGGATATTTTTTTTCCAGTCTATCGCGCAAATTCCTGCGACCGCTCTTCGTTTGTTTTCTTTAACTTTATTTTCTGGGTTTCAAGATAGATCGATCGGGAAAATCTATTGGCAAATCGCCCATTTC
>JAPORI010000087.1:3431-5969 GCA_026710225.1 Betaproteobacteria bacterium | reverse complement strand
CTGGCAGCAAATAAAAAGCGCCGCCTCCCCGTTTCCTGTCGCCAATCCGCCCTACCTGACCAGCGCCGAGACCGCCGCGGCGCTTGCCAACGGTTCGTTGCGCGATCCGATTGCGGCCCTGGACGGCGGTAGCGACGGACTGGACAGCCTGCGTTCGGCAATTGACGCGGCCGGGCGCGGCCTGCGTCAGGGAGGCTGGCTGATCATCGAACACGGTTACCGGCAACAGGACGCAGTAGGCAGCCTGCTAGTCGATGCCGGTTTTGGCCAGATAGGCAGCCACTGCGATCTGGCCGGCTGGCCGCGGGTGGCGGTTGCGCAGCGCAACCGCATTTAAAGCTAAACGCACCGCTACGATGCCAGAGCTGCCGGAAGTAGAGACGGTAAGAACCGATCTGGAAAACCGGCTGGCCGGCCGGCGGATAAGTTCGATGCACATCTACCGGCACAGATTGCGGAGACCGATCCCGGCCGATCTTCCCCAACTGGTTGCCAAGCGCAAGGTGCGCGCTGTGCGCCGCAGGGCCAAGTACCTGCTGATCGATTTCGTCAACGGCAGCATGATCGTCCATCTGGGCATGTCCGGCAGCATCCGCGCCGATCGAGCTTGTGATGCGTTGCGCAAGCACGATCACGTCCAGTGGCGATGCTCAGGACAACTGCTGCGCTACAACGATCCGCGCCGATTCGGAATGATTGACTGGAGTCCGGATCAGGATTCCAGCCGCCTGCTAACCAACTGCGGGGTCGAACCGCTGTCGGGCAGTTTTTCGACAGAGTTCATGTACCGGGTGACGCGCAAGCGCAAGATTGCGATCAAGGCGTTGCTGATGGACTCTTCCTTGATCGCCGGCATCGGCAACATCTACGCCTGCGAAACCCTGTTCGCTGCGTCGATCCGCCCGTCGACCCCGGCCGGTGCGCTCAACCGGCAGCAGTGCAAGGCGATCGTTGCCGCGGCGAAAAAAATCCTCAAAGCGGCAATCAAAGCCGGCGGCTCTACCTTGCGCGACTACACTTTCGGCAGCGAGAAGACCGGATACTTCCAGTTCGCCCACAAGGTCTACGGACGCGCCGGTGAACCCTGTCGCAAGTGCAAGACTCCGATCATGCACAGCCGGATTGGCGGCCGTTCAACCTTCTTCTGTCCGCAGTGCCAGCCGACCATCCCGACCTAGACGATCGGCAGCTGACGCGCCATGCGCGCCACATCATGCTCGATGAAATCGGCCTGGCCGGCCAGGAAAAACTGGGCTGCGCCCGTGTCCTGATCGTCGGCGCCGGCGGACTCGGTTGCCCGGCGGCTCTGTTGCTGGCAACCGCCGGATTAGGCCACATCATCATTGCCGATGACGACCAAGTCGAAGAGGCAAACTTGCAGCGACAGTTTCTCTATCGTGCGCACGATGTAGGGCGGCCGAAGGCCGAAGTTGCCGCAGCGGTGCTGGCCGATGCCGGACTTGACATCAAGGTAACTGCCTGCACCGAGCGAGTCACGCAAGACAACATCGAGCAACTGATTGCCGGCTGCGCGGTGGTACTGGACGGCAGTGACAATTTCGCAACCCGGCAGTTGCTCAACCGCGCCTGCCAGCGCGCCGGTATCCGGCTGGTATCCGGTGCCGCCGAACGCTTTGACGGCCAGGTGGCGGTATTCGACTTTGCCCACCAGCGCAGTCCCTGCTACGCCTGTGTGCAGCCGCCAGCGGCGGCCGCCGACAGCCTACCGCCGGACTGTGCAACCCTGGGGGTGTTTGCACCCCTTACCGCAACCATCGGATCGCTGATGGCCGGCGAAGCGATCAAGCTGGTTGCCGGATCGAGCACCGAAACCCTGCGCAGCCGGATGCTAATCATCGATCTGGCGACGATGCGCACCCAAATCATCGCCATTGACCGGGCAGCCGACTGTCCGGTGTGCGGCCGCTAGCCCTTTTCTATCTCGGCGCGTTTGGCGCGGTTGCGGCGCAGACGCTCAAGATCGGTGTGCACCTTTTCGATCATGAGCACAAACAGATCTTCCAGCCGCTCGCCGGCGGCCAGCCAGGTGGCGACTTGCTGATCCAGCTGCTTGCGCAGGGCGGCAAAACCGTGCTGGTGCAGGTATGAGCCGACGCTAGCATCCGCATCGGTGTGCTCAGCCTCCAGCAGGTACTCCCTGATCTTTAGCAACAGCTCGCTGTCGGACTTGGATCGCTCGATGTGCGGGATGACTTCCAGTCGCGCCGCCAGTTTCGGCTCGGGGTACCGGCAGCCGTGCAGATGGAGCTCCGCGTGCGGGCGGCGCAGCCGCACTGCCGCCGGGGCCGCCGGCGGCCGCGGGGTGATGGCCGACTTGGCATGCAGCCGGGCTGCCTCTTTTAGCTGGGCAACATCGATCTTGGAACATTGACTCAAGTGCCGGTAGAGGTCTTCGTAGAGAAACGAAGCCCGCTGGCGATCGATGCGCTCGATAAGGGCACTGGCGCGCTGCAAGGCGGCCGCCTTGCCCTCGGCGGCCGCGGCCCGTTTCGGATCCGGATGCGGATGCCAGAGCAT
>JAPORI010000087.1:1456-3421 GCA_026710225.1 Betaproteobacteria bacterium | reverse complement strand
GGTTGGCGGACAGCAGTTCGAGAAACTGATCGCGCCCTTTGCTGCGCACGAACGAATCCGGGTCTTCGCCCTGGGGCAGGAACGCGAACTCGACCTTCTTGTCATCGGCCAGCGCCGGCATCGCGTTGACCAGCGCCTTGCCCGCCGCCCGCCGCCCGGCATCATCACCGTCAAAGCAAAACACCAGCCGATCGGTGCGCGCCAGGATCTGGCGGATCTGCCGTTCGGTTGCCGCGGTACCCATCGTCGCCACCGCGCAGCCGAGTTGATGCTGGGCAAGCATCAGCACATCCATGTAGCCCTCCACCGCGATGATCAGCCCGGACTTGGGCGCAGCTTGCGCCGCCTGGGCCAGGCCGTAGACGATGTTGCCCTTGTCAAACCAGGGACTTTCGGCGGAATTGAGATACTTGGGTTCTCTGCCGTCCATGCTGCGGCCGCCGAAACCGAGCACCCGGCCGGACGGATTACTAATCGGAAACATGATCCGATCACGAAAATAGGCCCAGCTGCTGCGGCCTTCCTCGCTACGCAGCAAGCCGGCCTTTTCCAGCAGCCGCTGCTCGGCCACCCCGTGCAGCCCGCCGTCAGCCGGTGCATAGCCAAGTCCGTACAGCTCGGCGACTGCACGCTGCAAGCCGCGCTTTTTCAGATAGTTGCGGGCGGCGGCGTTCTTGTTCAGATGAGCGACATAGGCGGCCGCCGCAGCGGCCAGGACCTTGCGCTCGGTGCCGCCAGCGGCAGACCCCTTGCCGTCGGAAGGGATCTCGCGGTGCAACTGGGCGGCCAGATCGCGCACCGCGGCGATAAAGTCGTTGCCGTGCACCTGCTTCATCAGGAAACTGAGTGCGTTGCCGGATGCACCGCAGCCGAAGCAGTGGTAAAAGCCCTTGCTCGGGACCACGTTGAAGGAAGGAGTCTTCTCCTGATGGAAGGGACACAGCCCGACCAGGCTGTTGCCCTTGCGCTCGAGCTTTACGTGCCGGCCGATCACCTCGGCCAGATCGGCATCCCGATTCAGATCGTCAATGAAGTGCTGCGGGATCACCTAAACAAACCCGAAGACGGCTTATTCCCCCTATCCGGCCAGCCGCTTGCGCACCGCCGCAGCCACCTGACCCATGTCGGCAACCCCGGCCAGTTCACCCTTTAGCATGCCCATCACCTTGCCCAGATCGGCTGGTGTCGCGGCACTGGTCTTGTCAATTGCCGCCTCGACCCGCTCGGCAATCGCCTCGGCACCGAGCATCTGCGGCAGGTACTGCTCAATCAGCACCGCTTCGGAGCGCTCGCGCTCGGCATCGGCCGCCGCACCGCCGTCGGCAAGCATCTTGGCCGCTTCCAGCCGCTGCTTGTGCTGGCGCCGCAACACTGCGATCACCGCCGGCTCGGCCAACTCTTCGCCGGTGGCCGAATCTATCCTTTCCTTGTCGATCGCCGCCTTGAGCATGCGCAGCACCGCCAGCCGCGGCTTGTCACCGGCCTTGAGCGAACTGCGCAAGTCATCGGCTATGCGCTGGGCAACAGACATGGGACCTAAACGAAAAAAAGAGGGTGCGCTGCTTTGACGCCTAGCGGGCGCGCAACAGCATCCTTTGCAGGCGCAACAGCCGGTACTGGCGCTTTACCGCCGCCAGTTTCTTGCGCTTGCGGCGACTGGTCGGCTTTTCGTAGTAAAAGCGCGACCGAATCTCGCCCATCCGGTTGCTGCGCTCGATGGTGCGCTTGAACCGGCGCATGGCCAAATCAAACGACTCATTTTCCTTAAATACTACTCCGGGCATCGCAACATAGAATTCTAGCATGCCGCCGGCCAAAAAGCAACTTAATCAGGCTGCGCCCCCCGCCGGCACCGGCTTTCCTGTTGCCGGCAGGGCAGCCGGGGCGCCAGCCAGCCGGCGCCGGCAATGAAGCTGGCGGTGCTGGTCAAGCGCCTGCTTAGCGAGGACAGCGGCCGCGCCCAGA
>JAPORI010000087.1:0-1446 GCA_026710225.1 Betaproteobacteria bacterium | reverse complement strand
CGGCACCAACACCGTGTTGACCTACCTGTACTTCGTCACCCTTTACTGGACGCTGGATGCTCCCTTCTGGGCGTTCAACATCTCGTTCGTGATGGGCATCATGTCTTCGTACCTGCTCAACCTCAAGTTCACTTTCCGCGGCACCCACAGCATCAAGAAAATGGCCAAGTTTCCGATAACCTACCTGGTCTACTATGTGGGCGGCATCACCCTGCTCAAGGTGTGGCTGGATCTGGGCATCCCGGCCGAAGTAGCCGGATTGCTAAATGTCTTCCTGCTTGCGCCGATAACCTTCCTGATCGCCCGCTTCATCCTGCTGCGCTAGAAGCCAAGCCAGCCCAAAAACCTACTCGGCCTCCTGGATGAATATTTCGTCCGGGCCGATCAGACCGAAGTGGTAGCGAGCCATCGACTCGCGGTGCTGGGGATCGTCGGCGAGCCGGACAATCTCCTCCTCCAAGGCCCGGTTGCGGCCGGCGAGCCGCTCGTTCTCGGCGCGCGCGCCGGCGAGTTCGGCTTCGAGCTGGCGCACCCGCTGCATGCCGGTGGAGCCGAATATCGCAATCAGCAGATAGATCAGCAAGCCGGCCAGACCCAGCCCGAGAAAGGCGGACGGACGCGGCCGGTACCGGATCAGATTTGCCAGTCGCATCCGCAGTAGCGGGCAGAGCGGCCCAGCTGCGCCTCGATTCTGAGCAACTGGTTGTACTTGGCGGTGCGCTCGCCACGCGCTGGCGCCCCGGTCTTGATCTGGGTGCAGCCCCAGCCAACCGCCAGATCGGCTATCGTCGCGTCCTCGGTCTCGCCGGAACGATGCGACATCACCGTCGCATAGCCGCTGCGGTAGGCAGCGAACACTGCGTCCTCGGTCTCGCTGATGCTGCCGCACTGATTGGGCTTGATCAAGATGGCATTGGCGACATCGCGGCGAATGCCGCGCGCGAGCAAGCGGGTGCTGGTCACAAACAGATCGTCGCCAACCAGCTGGGTGGTCTCGCCGAGCTTGGCGGTAAGCCGCTGCCAGCCGGCCCAGTCGTTCTCGGCCATGCCGTCCTCGATGCTGATGATCGGATACTTGCGCCGCCAGGCGGCAAACTGATCTACGAGCTCGTCGCTGGTATAAGGCTTGCTGCGCTCGGCGGCGAGCTTGTAGCGCTTGCCGACATACAGTTCATTTGCCGCACAGTCAAGCGCCAGGGCGATCTCGCTGCCCGGCTTGCGCCCGGCAGCCCGAATCGCCTGCATGATCAGATTCAGTGTGCGGGTAACCCCGTCGACATCAGGGGCAAAGCCGCCCTCATCGCCGACTGCGGTTGACATGCCCTTGCGGCCAAGCAGCAGTTTTAGTTCGGCAAACACCTCGGCTCCCCACTGAATCGCCTGGCTGAAACTCTTGGCGCCGAGCGGAACAATCATGAATTCCTGAATGTCGACATTGTTGGAGGC
>JAPORI010000270.1:1817-6049 GCA_026710225.1 Betaproteobacteria bacterium | reverse complement strand
CAGCAGCTCCGCTACCGATTTGCTGCTCACTCCCGAACTTTCGATCTGCGGCTATCCGCCCGAGGATCTGATTTTATATCGCAATTTTCTGCAAGGTTGCGAAAATGCCGCCGCCGATCTTGCTGCCCAGGCGGGTCGGGAGCGTCCGGACTTGCACCTGATGTTCGGCTTGCCGGTGATGCGCGCCGGCAATGTTTTCAATTCGCTGCGGATTGTGCGCTCCGGCCAGATTGTCGCGCAAGCCGACAAGATCATTCTGCCCAACTACGGGGTGTTTGACGAGGCGCGCTACTTCACGCCGGGCAACAGGCCGCAGGTAACATCGCTGGGTAAGACCAGAGTAGGCATTTGCGTGTGTCAGGATGCCTGGGACGAGCGCTATCTGCGGATGCTTGCCGGTGAGCAAATCGATCTGCTGATCGTGGCCAACGCATCCCCTTTTTATGTTGGCAAGCAGCAAGAGCGCGAGCGGATAACCGCGGCTGCGGCCGCCCGGCTTGACTGCGAGGTTGTCTACGTCAACTATGCCGGTGCCCAGGATGAATACATCTATGACGGCGGTTCCCACTATCAGGGCAAGGGCGGGCTGGTCATGCGCCTGGGCAGCGAGCCGCAGCTTGCCGATGTTGCCGCGCCGCCGCCGCTGGCGGAACTTGACGAGGATATTGTCAGCGTGCGCCGGGCGCTGGTTGCCGGACTGCGCAGTTATGTCGGCGGCCGGCTGCCGGTGCTCATCGGCATTTCCGGCGGCATCGACTCGGCGGTTGTCGCCTGCGTTGCCGTCGAGGCTTTCGGGGCTGACGGCGTGCTGGGAGTGTTGATGCCTTCCCGGCACACTGCGCAGGTAAGTCTTGATGGCGCCCGCAGTCTGGCTGCCAATCTGGGCATAAAGTTGCACGAGATCGCCATCGATTCTCTGGTCGAAGCGTTCAATGCTCCGCTTGCCCAAGCGTTGGGCTGCCCGCTGGCGTCGGTTGCCGGTGAAAACCTGCAAGCCAGGATCAGGGCTGTGCTGCTGATGGCGCTGGCCAATCATCACGGCTCGATGCTGCTGGCCACCGGCAACAAGAGCGAGATGGCAGTCGGCTTCACCACCATCTACGGCGACATGGCCGGAGCTTTTGCACCACTCAAGGATGTTTCGAAAACCCGGGTCTATCAACTGGCGCACCTGTACAACCGAGCGCGGCAACAGGTTCCCGAGTGCATAATCGAAAGGGCGCCCAGTGCCGAGTTGCGTCCCGATCAACTCGATGAAGATACGCTGCCTCCCTACGATCAGATCGACGCGCTGATTACCAAGATTGTCGAGGATCTGGCCGGGCCGGAGCGCATCAGCGATGTTCCCCAACAGGCGCTTGCCGATTTCAGCGCCCGGCTCAAGGCCAGTGAATTCAAGCGGCAACAGGCGCCGGTTGGGCCGACGATCACCAGGCGCGCCTTTGGCAAGGATTGGCGCATGCCGATTTCCAATGCATTCCCTTTCATCAGCGATGAGCGCAGTTGCCGCGACCGCCACAACTGAGGCCGCGATTGTGCGTCGGGACTCTGCCGGGTTGCCGGATACCGCTGCCCTGGCCGCCCGCCTCGCCGAGCAAAAGCCGGCTAATCCGGCTACCGTCTACCTGTGCGGCGAGGTCGGTGCCGGCAAGTCCGAATTCGCCCGCGCGATGATCAGGCAGTTGGGCGTAGCCGGATCGATTCCCAGCCCCAGTTTTGCGCTGGTGCAACTGTATGAGTGTGACCAAATGAGCATTGGTCATTTCGACTTCTATCGCTGCACCGATCTCAACGAGTGGCGCGCTGCCGGTCTGGACGAGACGATTGCCGGCCTTGATCTGGCAATCATCGAGTGGCCGGAGAGATCTGCCGGCTTGCCGGCGCCGGACCTTCAGATAACTATCGTTGCCGGACAATTGGAATGCGAACGGAACCTTGCCGCCCGGGCCTATGGGGCCGGCAACTGCCAATGGCTGCAAAGAGCATGGTGCTGAGAACTGTTACCGCTGCCGCCGCTGCGCTGTTCGCGCTTGGCGCCTTTGGCCAGGAACTGGACGCGCTGCGTTTCTATCCGGCGGCCGAATATACCCGGTTGGTGATCGAGGCCGATACTATTCCTGATCACCGGCTGCGCCGGCTTGACAATCCGCCGCGGCTGGTGCTCGATATCATCAGCACTTCCGGCGACGAGTTGCTGGCGCCGATCGCCAGCCGGGATTTGTCCGAGATTTCCTATCTGGATCGGATCCGGGCGGCGCGCAACAATGCGCAGCGCTTGCGGATTGTCTTCGACCTGCATGATTCGGCTGCCCACAGTTTGTTCACCCTCGATCCGGTAGCCGGCTTCGGTAGCCGGCTGGTGCTTGACATTGCCGCCGCCGGCGACAGTCTGCTGCTGCGCGATCTGGGTTTTGCCCGCTATGCCGGCAAGAGCGAAAGCCAGGTACAAAGTCCAAGCCCGGTCCAAAGCGAACCGGCACCGATTGCGGTTGCACCGGAGCCGGACGGTTACCGCACCGATCGGTATCGGGTGTTCATAGATCCGGGACACGGTGGCGAGGATCCGGGAGCGATCGCGGCCAACGGCAAGTATGAAAAGGACATTGTCCTTGACATCGCCCAGCGTCTGTACGACAAGCTGGAGTCGGCAATCGGCATCGATCCGATTATCAGCCGCGACCAGGACATCTTCCTGCCACTGGCATCCCGGGTGCGAAGGGCGCATGCGGCCGAGGCGGATTTGTTCATTTCCCTGCACGCCGATTCGGCAAAAAACCGCAAGGCGTCCGGTGCGGCGGTGTTCACCCTTTCGGAAAAGGGCGCTTCGAGCAAGTTTGCCGAGGAACTTGCCAATCGTGCCAACCTGTCTGACGTGATCGGCGGGGTCAATCTGGAACTGCACGAGCACGATCGGATTTTGCAAGACACTTTTCGCGGCCTGGGACGGGAGGGAAAGGAGCGTTCGTCGAAACTGTTTGCCGTCGATGCGATCGAGCATCTTGAACGGGTAAACGGCCGGCACGGCACCGGTTTGCATTCGGCCGGCTTTCTGGTGTTAAAATCCCCGCAGATACCTTCCGTGCTAGTTGAAGTTGGTTTTTTGAGTAATCTGCAGGAGGCCGAGCGGCTCAGTCAGCCGGCTTTCCGCGAGCGGATTGCAACCGAGTTGGCCAATGCCGTCCAGCTTTACTTCTCCCGTTACAGCGGCTGATTTGCATGGCGGTCATCCGCAAGCTGCCCAGCGCCGTGGTCGCCGTGGTCAGCCAGATCGCGGCCGGCGAGGTGATCGAGCGGCCGGCGTCGGCACTCAAGGAGTTGCTGGAGAACTCCCGCGACGGCGCGGCGAAAAAGATTGAAATCGACATCATTGAGGGGGGAATTCGTCGCCTGGCAGTAAAGGACGATGGCTGCGGGATTGGCAAGGAGGATCTGCCGCTGGCGGTTTCACCGCATGCGACCAGCAAGATTGAGGCCCTTTCCGATCTGGATGATCTGAGTACGATGGGTTTTCGTGGCGAGGCGCTGGCGAGCATTGCCGCGGTTGCCAGTCTGACCGTGCGCAGCCGCAGCGCCGATGATGCCAACGGGCACGAGTTGGCCCTGCGCGGCGAATACGGTAGCGAAGAGCCGCGTCCGGTGCCAATGGCTTGCGGGACCGAAGTGATCGTCGAGGACCTGTTTGCGCAGGTTCCCGCCCGGCGCAAGTTCCTGCGTCGGCCGCCGACCGAATGGGCACACTGCGAGAGCGTTGCGTCCGCATTCGCCCTGAGCGCTCCGGAAATCGACATCACCCTGAGCCGGGACGGCAAGCCGCGCCGGCGCTGGCGCCGCGCATCGGCAAGTGAGCGGGTCAAGTCGGTGTATGGGCCGCGCTTTGCCGAGCAGGCCAAAAGCAGCGAATTCTCTCTTGGTCCGCTGCACGCGCAGGTGCTGATTGCAACCGGTCTGCCGGCTGCCGGCCGCAACAAGGTGATCCTAAACGGCAGGGTGCTCAATGATCGGCTGTTGCGCCAGGCGGTGCGCAAGGGTGCTGCCGATGTCTCCCGTGAGAGTGAACCGGCCTATGCAATCTTTCTGACGCTGCCGGCTCAGTTTGCCGATGTCAACGCCCATCCGGCCAAGACCGAAGTGCGCTTTCGCGAGCCGCAAGCGATTTTCAAGTTCGTGATGGACGCAGTTGCCGCTGCGGTTGCAACCCCGCTGGGGCCACCGCGCCGGCTGGTGGTTACCGG
>JAPORI010000270.1:0-1807 GCA_026710225.1 Betaproteobacteria bacterium | reverse complement strand
CAAGCCGTTGCCGCAGCCGCAGCATTTGCCGGCCGGATCGGTTGCCCTGCAGCGGCCGCCGCTGGCCGCGCCACCGGAACCGGCGTCGACATCCTCACCGCCGCCTTCACCGGCAACTGCAGCCGATGCAAAGTCGGCCGCCCTGGCGCAGGTCATTCGCAAACTGGGTCGGCCGATAGGGCAGGTCCACGGGGTCTACCTGTTGTGTGAAGCAGAGGAAGGGATGGTGATCATCGACATTCACGCCGCCCATGAGCGGCTGCTGTATGAAAAGCTGAAAAGCGCGGCTGATGCCGCCGACCCACCCCGGCAGGTGCTGCTTGAGCCGGCACCGGTAGATCTTTCCCCGCAGGGACTCGATGCGGTTGATGCCGCCCGCAGCCAACTTGCCAAGCTTGGCTTTGATTTGCGCAACGAGGATGGTGCCGAGATGCTCCATTCGCTGCCGGCCGATCTGAGTGATGCCGGCTCTGATCCGGGGCGGCTGGCCAGCGCTCTTGTCGAGCAGATCGCCGAGACCGGAGTCGCTTCCGAATCCGGTCAGTTGCGCGATCAGATTCTTTCCAGTGCCGCCTGTCATTTTGCCTTGCGCGGCAAGATACCTCAGCTGGATCGGCAGGAGATGCAAGAGCTGCTGCACAAGATGGAAGCGACGATGCGCTCGGGAGTTTGCAATCATGGCCGGCCGTGCTGGCAGTTGCTGGAAATCGGCCAGCTGGACCGGATGTTCGAGCGCGGCCGCTGAATCGACCTTGACCTGCGAAGCTCTGGTGCTAGCCGGGCCGACCGCCTGCGGCAAGAGCGAACTGGCAATCGAGATAGCTCAGTGCTGTCGCGGCCAGATAATCAGCGTTGATTCGTGCGCAGTCTATCGGGGAATGGATATCGGCAGCGCCAAGCCGGACCCCGGCCAGCGCGCAGCAATTGTCCATCACCTGCTGGATGTGCGCGAACCCAATCAGCGCTACAGCGCCGGCGACTTTGCTCACGATGCGGTCGTCGCCGCCGCCGAAATCCGCCGCGCCAACCAGCTGCCGATTCTGTGTGGCGGTACTATGCTTTATATGCGCACTTTGCTGGAAGGA
The DNA here is from genome assembly GCA_026710225.1 of Betaproteobacteria bacterium. Lineage (GTDB taxonomy): Bacteria > Pseudomonadota > Gammaproteobacteria > Tethybacterales > Tethybacteraceae > JAPORI01. The sequence continues at coordinate 722 of JAPORI010000270.1, read as the reverse complement.
CTGTCACCGATCCCGAAGGTGCCCGAACAACTGCGCAAAAAGGCCATTGAGCTGGTAGATGAGATCGGAGCGCCGGCTGCCTACCGGCGGCTGGTGCAAATCGATCCGCAACTGGCCGGCCGGCTGGCACCAACCGATCGGCAGCGAATTGCTCGCGCTCTTGCGGTGTACGAGGCTACCGGCCAGCCGCTGAGCATCTGGCAGCAGCAGCGCGCAAAGCCGCCGCTTGATCTGAAGTTGCAGTTTGTAGCCTTGATCCCGTCTGACCGGGACGCGTTGCGGATGCGGATCAGACAGCGTACCGAAAACATGTTTGCCGCCGGGTTTGTCGATGAGGTGCGCGAACTTGCCGGCCGCTACGGATTCGATGCCGAGGCGCTCAAGGCGGTGGGCTACCGGCAGGTTTGTCAACACCTGCGCGGCAACTGCAATCTGGAGGAGGCTCGGCGCAAGGTGTATGAGGCGACCTGTCAGCTGGCGCGCCGGCAAATGACCTGGCTGCGCCGCTTGGCGCCGCGCTCGCAACTGGTTGTTGATCCGCTCGCCGGCAAGACTGCTAAGATGATTGTCAGGATGATTGACTAATCAGTTTCTACCCGACCAGCCGGTTGTCGCTCAGAACTGATAACTGATTTTTACTCTGCCGCCGTAGGAAACATCGCTGGCGCCGATCGGGAATTGATGTCCGCCCAATTCGATTTCCCCACCGACAAATCGGGATG
>JAPORI010000182.1:417-6042 GCA_026710225.1 Betaproteobacteria bacterium | reverse complement strand
GTCTTGATGCCGCCGATCATGAACTCGGACAGGGCGATGCGCATCCGGGCTATCGCCTGCTTGCGGCTGTCGCCATGCACAATCAGCTTGCCAAGCAGCGAATCATAGTGGTGGGTGATCTCGCTGCCGGCGTAGACGTGGGCATCGACCCGCACCCCGGGTCCTCCGGACGGATGATAGGTTGATATCATCCCCGGACAGGGCGCATGGGTGTCCGGATCCTCGGCGTTGATCCGGCACTCGATCGCATGGCCGCTGAAAGCTATGTCCTTTTGTCTAAACGGCAATTTCTCTCCGGCCGCTATTCTAATTTGCAGGGCGACTATGTCGCAGCCGGTGATCATTTCGGTTACCGGATGCTCGACTTGCACCCGGGTGTTCATCTCGATGAAATAGAAGCTCCGGCCGTCATAGAGGAACTCCATGGTGCCGGCGCCGCGATAGCCCAGCGCCGCGCAGGCGGCCACCGAATCGGCGCCGACCTTGTTGAGCATCTTGGCCGAGACCCCGGCGGCTGGCGCCTCCTCGATGATCTTCTGGTGGCGGCGCTGCACCGAACAGTCGCGGGTGCCCAGATGCACCGCGTTGCCGCTGCGATCAGCAAGCACCTGCACCTCGATGTGCCGAGCGCCGGCGAGCAGCTTTTCGGCATACAGGGTGCCGTCCCCGAAAGCCCGCTCGGCCTCAAGGGCCAGGACGCTGCAAGTGCTTTGCAGCGATTCCTCGTTGTGAATCACCCGCATCCCCCGGCCGCCGCCTCCGGCCGCCGCCTTGAGAATCAGCGGAAAGCCGATCTGGGCGGCAACCTTTGCCAGCGCCCGGGAATCGGAAGGATCCTTGATGTCGCAACTGGGCACCATCCCGAGACCGGACTTGGCCAGCGCCTTCTTGGCGGCGATCTTGTCGCCCATGACCCTGATCGTCTCCGACTTGGGTCCGACGAAAACGAAGCCGCTGCGCTCGACCTGCTCGGCAAAGTCGGCGTTTTCCGACAGAAAACCGTAACCCGGATGCACCGCCTCGGCATCGGTGATCTCCATCGCCGCGATTATGGCGGCCGGGTTCAGGTAACTTTCCAGGGAACTGGCCGGGCCGATGCAGACCGCCTCGTCGGCGAGTTTCACGTATTTGGCGTCCCGATCGGCCTCGGAATATACGCAGACGGTGCGAATGCCCAACTCGCGGCAGGCTCGCTGGATGCGCAAGGCAATCTCGCCGCGATTGGCAATAAGCAGTTTTCCGAACACTGACATTGCGCCTAGCCGATGCTCATCAGCCGGTCTCCATAGGCAACCGGCTCACCGTTGCTGGCGTGAATGGCGACGATTTTCCCGGAAACCGGGGCGCGCAACTCGTTCATCAGCTTCATCGCCTCGATTATGCAAACCACATCGCCTTCGGATACCGAATCGCCGATCTTGACGAACGGCGGTTGATCCGGCGCCGAGGCTGAGTAAAAGGTGCCAACCATCGGCGCATTGAACACGTAAGCATCCTCTTCCTCCTGATCGGTGGCCGCTTGCGCAGGTGCGGCAGATGCATCTGCGGCTGCGACAGCAACCGGTGCGGCAGCCGGTGCGACCACGGTTGCCGGGGCGGCCACCGGCTGCACCGCAGCCGGCGGCGCGGCGACATTCTTGACCATCCGAATCCGCTCTTCCCCCTCAACCAGTTCGATCTCGTCTATATCCGAATTTTCGAATACTTCCAGGATCGCCTTTAGTTTCCTTAAATCCATCTTTCCTCCACTAAAACCGGGTAAATGCCGCTAAATGCCGGCAACAGGCAGGTTATTATAGCACATCCTTGTGGCGGCGGCAGCCTTTTGCATGCTCCCGAAAGCTTTCGGATGCAGCCGGCAACACCAATAGGTTAGAATCAAAAAGGTTAATGTGCTTTAAAGTTGAACAGGCATGAGTTCGGCGACTCTGGAGGCTCAGACTCAGCCGGCAGTAATTGATGCGTCAGCAATAGGCGTGGCGCTGATTCCGCTGGGGCCGGGCATGCCCCGCTTCGTCGAGACAATGCGCAAGGGCGAGGTGGCGGTGCGCCGCCGCAGCGTATCAACGGTGCAAATCAACATCGGCTACAAGTGCGATCTGGCATGTAGCCACTGCCATGTCGAATCGGGTCCGAAAAGAACCGAAGCGATGGATCGAGCCACCTGCGAACGGATTCTCGATCTAATCGACGCATCATCGAAAGTGGAGATTCTCGACATAACCGGCGGTGCCCCGGAACTGAACCCCAACTTCCGCTTCATCGCCTCCCAAGCCCGCCAGCGCGGCCTGCGGGTGTTCGACCGCTGCAACCTTACCGTGCTGTTCGAACCCGGCCAGGAGGACACCGCCGAATTCCTCGCCGAATGGCAAATCGAGATAGTCGCATCACTGCCCTGCTACACATCCGACAATGTCGACAGCCAGCGCGGCAAGGGAGTTTTTGACAAGAGCATCAAGGCTTTGCAAAAACTCAACCGGCTCGGCTACGGCAAGCCGGACAGTTCGCTGATCCTCAATCTGGTCTACAACCCGGTTGGAGCCCACCTGCCGGGCCCGCAAAGCCAGTTGAAAGCCGACTACAAGAAGTTTCTCAAAAAGGACTTTGACATAGAGTTCAACGATCTGTACACGATAACCAACATGCCGATCAAGCGCTACGAGCGCTTCCTGCGCAACAACGGCAAGTTCGAGGAGTACATGCAGCTGCTGATCGACAACTACAATCCCCGCGCCGCCGGCGAAGTAATGTGCACCTCGATGGTCTCGATCGGCTACGACGGCCGGCTCTATGACTGCGACTTCAACCAGATGCTTGATCTGCCCCATCCGGTTCGCCGCCATCGCAGCATCGAAGACATTGAATCGTTTGACCAGATCGGCAAGGCAATCGCCCTTGACAACCACTGCTACGGCTGCACCGCCGGCGCCGGTTCGTCCTGCGGCGGCGCCCTGCTCGAAGAAGCGGCCGGCTAGCGCCTCGCCGCCAGAAAGAAAAGCCCGTTCTCATGCTGGCGATAATCGGCGGCACCGGCTTTTACAGCCTTGACAACGTCGAGCGCGAACAGGAAGTAGACACCCCCTTTGGCAAGCCGTCGGCACCGCTGGTATTTGCCAGAATCGAGGGAAGCGAAGTCGTCTTCCTGCCCCGGCACGGACCCGGGCACCGATTGCTGCCACACGAGATCAACTACTGCGCAAACATCTACGCCCTCAAGCAGGCTGGCGCCCGGCAACTGGTTGCGGTATCGGCCTGCGGCTCGCTGCGCGAGGAGCTGGCCATGGGACACTTCGTGATTCCCGATCAGTACTTCGATCACACCCGCGGCCGGCGGCGACTGAGTTTCTTCGCCGACGGAATCGCCGCCCACATCTCCACCGCCGAAGTGGCCGATCCGGCCCTGACTGCGGGCCTGGGCAAGGCCGCCCAAGCGGCCGGCGCCACGGTGCACGAGCGCGCCACCTTCGCCTGCGTCGAGGGACCCCGGCTGGGCAGCCGGGCTGAAAGCCTGTTCTTGCGCGATGCGGTGCGCGCCGACATAGTCGGGATGACCTGCGTCCCGGAAGCGTTCCTGGCCCGAGAAGCGCAACTGTGCTATGCAACCCTGGCAATAGTTACCGACTACGACTGCTGGCACAACGATCCGAACCGGCACGTTTCCGTATCCCAGGTCTTTGCAACCTACGGTGAATCACTGGCCACCGCCCGCCGGATCGTCTCCGCCCTGATTGCCGACGGCCTGCCGGAAATCGACCCTAAAAAACGCTGCGCCCTGACTGATGCGGTAATCACCCGCCCGGAGCAACTAAACCCATCTCAGGCAAAAATCATGGAGGTTTTACAAGCCTGAGGGATAAAAACCCGCGGCTTGGGGGCGGTTTTTGTTTCTACAGGCCGCTCAGATCGGCCGGCATTCCCTCGGCCAAAAAACCAGGATAGTAGGCAACCGGAAAGATGCCGGCATCATAGAGACGATCAGTTAATTCCCGTCTGGTAAGCCAGCCAACCACATCATCAAAGCGCTGCTCAGCGTCTCTGGGTGCGACGCCAAAGGACGGAACCTTGCGCTGGCCGGGCGGAACCTCACCACCGCGCCCGAGTGCGACGATCGATCCGAATATATCGCCTGGCTGTTTGTTGTGAGCATCTTCGACTCCTGAACTGACCAGCATATCCCCTTGCAAATAGTCGCCTATGTTGCTGAAATCCTTGTCAAAGGAATAGTTGTTTCGATGACCGATATCTGGCAGCCGTCTTAAGAATCCACGTGGATCTTCTATCCGTCTGCCACCCACCGCGCCAGTCTGCAACTCGAGTTCATCAGCACAACTTGAGTACAGGGCATTTTGTTTCTGGGCATGGACACCAGGGCCGCCCAGACGGGCAATATTTCGATGGTCTTCGGCAAGATCGATGCAGTCGCCGTTGGCAACGCTACGGGAGCCGCCGCGGTCGGCACCGTGCGAAATAACCGCAAAGGCAACGCCGTCGGTGATGACGTTGTGAACCGGCATTACATGGGTTACATGGTTGGCGCGGGCCAGCGGATAGGCGCCGACATGACCAAGAACATCATCGACAACGTTCTGAATTCGGTTGCCGCGGATAGCATGCGTACCCCTGAAATTGGTTGGGTCAAGACTTGTATCTGACCTGCTGGTTCTGGCACTCGAGCACGGACCATATTGATGAGCGGAATTATCCTGCAAGTGGCTGGACTCTGCATAGAAGTCGCAGACCAGAATCGGAGTGCGAGCACGCTCAAAATGTCCGATCATGCCCGCCATCTGGACGACGCTACCGGTTGTGATTTCAAGGTCGGGGCGGCTGTAGAGGGGAAAGACCGAAGCGCGGGTATGCTGATCAAAGCCAAATCCGGATGTGGAAAAATTGGGATTGACGACATAGGTGAACATGCTCCCCCATGCATCGGCGGCCGGCAAAAGCAGCGTCTTCCAGGGCAGGTTGCCGAAATGCAGTTTGCACTCCCCGAACACCGGCAACTCGATATCGGAATCATTCAGCCGCGATATCTCAAAGTAGGTCGGCAGCAAATTATCGGTGGCGGTGCCTCGGTAATAGTCAAGCACCGACAAGGTGTCCGGATTCAGAGTTGCCGGCGTCTCAAGAAATCCTCTGCTCCTGCTCGAGTCAGTGCCATAGCGGTCCTCGAGCCCGTCGTTGTCTATGTCCGGGCAGGGAAGATAGGGACGGCCGGCCGGAACATAGGTGAACTGCGCCCCGAAGTGCCCCCGGACGCTCTCGTTACCGCCAATGTCGTAGCCGTTGGCATAACCAATCAGCATTCCCTGACTACGGGTAGTGGCCGCATAGCCGACTATTGCATCAATTGCGTCCGCCATCTGGGCATGCGTCTTGATGTAGGCCTTGCGGCGCAACTCTTCACCGACTGGCATCAGCAGGCCGCCGAGCAACAGACCGACCACGGCCAGGGCTATGGCGACCTCAATGAGCGAAAACCCCCGCTTGGACCGGCCGCGGCCGACCAGCAGCACATGTTTGATGACGGTTTTCATAATGCCTTCCCTTAGTTGCGCTCGCCCGGCGGCATCCAGATCGGGCCCAGATCGACACCGTCGGCGGCAAGCCTGCCGACCAGTTCCC
>JAPORI010000182.1:0-407 GCA_026710225.1 Betaproteobacteria bacterium | reverse complement strand
GGCCGCTCATGTAAGCCAACTCGTCATCAAAACCACCTCGCACAACCGGCAACTGGAAGAATCTGTAACTTTCTCGCCCGGAATTACTGGGGGGAGCCGGGCGGTTGCAGGCATGCCGGGGCATGTTCAAAAGCTCGGTATCAGTATTCACAACCGAATTCAGACATCTGATGTAGCCGTCGCCGGAAGGAGAACTGCGCCGGTTCGTGGACGGTATGCCGCCGTGCCGGTTGTTGCCGGTTGAAATTACCACGAAAGCCATCCCGTCGATCGGCTCACCTTGGTTGTATTCCCGCTGCACTTGCCGGCCGTCAAAAGTGTCCCATATGACCATATCCCTGTCGTCATGCGAAACCTCCCCAAGATAGGGAACAGGCGTAAGTGCGATCGTTATTCTGGCCAACTGG
>JAPORI010000216.1:4100-6075 GCA_026710225.1 Betaproteobacteria bacterium | reverse complement strand
GTTAAGCATGCCGCCAGCGTTCAATCTGAGCCAGGATCAAACTCTTCAGTTTGATTAGTTTTCAAAGGCCCACACACTGGTGTGCAAAATTGCACTGTGCGTGTGGGCGCGTTTTTTGCGGAAACAAATGTTTTCCGCCGCGCACCCACACTCATCAATTTCGGCTGACTTGTTTTGGAGCAAAAGCCAAAAGCCGCAGACGGCTCTGGCAGGGGACATATTATATCAGCACTTGCCAATCAGGCAGCAATCATTTGCGCTTCCATGCCCCCAACCGCCGGGCAACCAGCCGGCGGCGCGGCAACCGGTGCACCGGCAGACCGGCACGAAACGGCGGCCAGTCCTCGCCGGAGATCAACGGCTGCATATAGCGGCGGGCGGCGGCGGTAATCGAAAAGCCGTCGGCGCTGATGAAGGTCTTGGGCACCTGGCGCACCCGATTGGCGACCGAGGCGAGCGGCACCGCCTCGACCTTCCAGCGATACGGCGAGTCGGCAAGCCGGCGCACCGACGCCATGACGCCGCCGTGGCCGGCCAGCGCCCATTGGGCGGCCGCCTTGCCCAGCGCCTCAGCCTGGTCCAGATCGGTGCGGGAAGCCAGATGCCGGGCTGCCCGCTGCATGTAGTCGGCAATCGCCAGATGATACTTGAGCCCCAGCTTCTCCTTGGCCAGTTGCGCAACCACTGAACCGGCCCCGCCGAGCTGGACATGGGCAAAGGCATCCGCCCCGCCGCGAGAGGCGAGCAACTCGCCGCGAGCGTTGCGCACCCCCTCCGAGCAGGCGACTATGCAGTAGCCGTGTTGGGAAACCCGCTGCCGGATCGCCCGGACAAACTTGGTCGCTGCAAACGGCACTTCCGGCAGCAGCAGCATGATCGGCGAGTCGGCCTCGCCGGCCAGACCGGCGGCGGCGGTAAGCCAGCCGGCATCCCGGCCCATCACCTCGATCACGAACAGCTTGGTGGAGGTGCGAGCCATCGACGCAACGTCCAGGGCGCATTCGGCGACTGAGGTTGCAATGTACTTGGCCGCCGATCCGAAGCCTGGACAGCAGTCGGTGCGCACCAGATCGTTGTCAATGGTCTTGGGAATGCCGACGCAGGCCACCGGCACTCCGGCACTTTTACAGAACGCGGCTATCTTGCTGGTGGTGTCCTGCGAGTCGTTGCCGCCGTTGTAAAGGAAACTGCCGATTTGGTGCGCCCTGAACACGTCAGCGATGCGCTGGTAGGGACGCGGATCCTGGTGCGGATCCGGAAGCTTGTAGCGGCAGGATCCGAACGCGCCACCCGGCAGATTGCGCAACTGGGCAAGTTGCCGGCTGCCGCAGGCGCGCACATCGACGAGTTCCTCTTCAAGAACCCCGAGAATGCCATTGCTGCCAGCGAGAACCCGCCCCCGGTCGGCAGCGACCGCCGCTTCCAGGGCGCCCTTGGCTGACGAATTGATCGCGGCGGTAACTCCCCCCGACTGGGCGTACAGCAGGCCGGTCGCCTGCGCTTTGGACTTGTTTTTTTTCATGACTTGATAATCCGGGCAATACGTTCAGTGATCTCGTCGATGTCGCCTTCGGCGGCGACAACATGATGCTGCGGCGAGCCGGCGGCGGCATAGTAGCCGGAAAGCGGTGCGGTGCTTTTTTCATAAACCCGCAGTCGCTCAAGCACGACCTCCTCCCGATCATCGTCGCGCACCACCAGCGGCTCGCCGGTGACGTCATCCAAGCCTTCCTGCCGGGGAGGATTGTGCACCAGATGATAGACGCGCCCGGAAGCCGGATGGATGCGCCGGCCGCTCATCCGCTCAACAATCACTTCACTGGCGCAGCGCAACTCGATCACCTCATCAATATCAATGCGCGCAGCCAGGGCATCGGCCTGGGCAACCGTGCGCGGAAAGCCATCCAGCAGGAAGCCGCTCTGGGCATCCTGGTCCTGCAAGCGCTTTTCGATCATGCCGATCACGATGTCATCG
>JAPORI010000216.1:0-4090 GCA_026710225.1 Betaproteobacteria bacterium | reverse complement strand
CCGCGCTCGATACATTCTTTGGCAGCCATGCCCAGACTGCTGCCTTGCTGCATTTGTTCGCGCAACATGTCGCCGGTGGAAATGGCCGGCACCGCCAGCATCTTGCTGAGCCGGGCCGCCTGAGTGCCCTTGCCGCAGCCGGGAGGGCCCAACAAAATTACCTTTGCCACCAGAATTCTCGCTGAAAATCAGGCATCACGACCCGAACCCGAATGGTATATTGATTAGTGCGGTTGCCATATAAAAAATCATGCCTGTCAATCATACCACAGGCAATTCAGGCTTGGCAGAAAAATGAAAAACGACTGGAAACAAGGCCCCCCTGTTTCCAGTCTGAACCGCTGCCTGAAAACTGAAAGCAAGTGCAAAAACTTCCCCGAATCGGGGTTCAGGTGATTAACTGGACGCAAATGGCCGAAAAGAGGCTCCCCCGAAACCAGTGAAAGGAGGTGAAAAGCAGGCTGCGGGAGAGCCAAACTGCCAAAACTGTTGCCTATTCTACACTAAAATTATTGGGATATTCCCAAATCCGTATGATTTATCCTATTTTTTTTGGGCAAAAAGAAACTGGAAACGGGCAAACCCGTTTCCAGTTCGCGGTTCGCAACCTGCCAAAAGGAGGTGAAAAAACAGACTGCGAACCAAAAGATAGCCCCGCAAAGGGGGCGGGCTGCTACTTGCTGCGCGATGCCTTGCCGTTGCCGGACGGCTTGATCGACTTGTTGTAACTGTCAACCACCGCCTTGTAGGCATCGAGCTGGTTGCGGGCCGCCTGACGGAACATGTCGCCATAGGCACCGCCCGGTGCCTTGGCGAAGGCCTCGGCAACCGCCTCGCCCTGGCGCAAGGCAAACTGGCTGGCAGTCTCGCCGACCACCGCACAGGTGTTGCGCAGGTAGTCCTCGGCAAGCTTGCTGCCCTCCTTGCCGGCCTTTTCGCCGCTCTTGATGAAGTCCTCGACGCTGGAAGCGTCCTTGAGCGACTGGACGTAGTCCTGGGTCTGCTCAAAGGCCTTCTTGCTCACCGTCAAGGTCTGGTCGAGCAACTTGTTGGAGCCGTACAGGCAAAAGCCAACCAGCTGATTGGCGAATTCGGTGTTCTGGTAGATCATGGCTGTTTTTCCAGGTTGAAGTAAATTGGATTAAATTGGCGGCGACAACTTTTGCTGCGCCGCACAAAATTATAGCACCTTTTGGCTCAAAATTCAACCCTTTTTTGTCGCAAAACATCCTGACCCCACCTAAAACCCTGTTTTTCCGTTGTTTTTTAAGAAAAATAAATCGCTGCAAAATGGCGATCATGTGTTGCAGCGCAAAAACAAACCGACCGACCGAGCGGCCGGCGGCGGAAAAAAGCGGCGGCGTTAGAATGCTGTCCTTGCTATTGATGCCCTCAATCCGAACCTGCCTGCTGGCAGTGCTAATCGCCGCCGGCATGGCGGCGGCAGTTCCGGCATGGCCGGCGGCCGATGATGCGGCGCTGGCCCCCTGGCGGGAACTGGAAGCGGCGCGCCAGGCCCTAAAAAGCGCTCAAAACCCCGGTCAAATGGAGCGGCTCGGGCGCTCCTCGCCCTCGCATTGGATACGGCAACAGGCCAGCCGACAACTGGCCAGCCACTATGCCGGCGCCCAGCAGTGGAAAAGCTATCAGGCGCACAGCCAGGCAGCCTCGCCCTGCGCCCAGCTGCGCTTTGCCCTGGCCACCATGCCGGACTTCCAGATACGCTCGCTCACCGGGGCGGCTTTAGAGCAGTATGCAACCCAGGGGGCTGCCGCCGGACTGTGCAAGCGCGCCCTGGCCGAGGCGGCGGCGACCGGATTGCTGAGCGACAGCCAAATCTGGCACCGCATCCGCATCCTGATTGGCAGCCGCAAGAGTCGCCGGGCGCGGCTGCTGCTGCCGCTGCTGAGCGATCCGGTAAGCAACAACCAGTTGCACCGGGCGGTGCAGCGGGCTACCGCCACCATGCGCGCCAACCGGGTCGATACCGGCTCGCGAATCAAGCGGGAGTTGCTCGGCGTATCAGCAATAGTCGCCGCCCATGCGCGCCCGGCCCTGGCCGCCGAACGCTGGCAGGTGCACAGCAAAGGCTTTGAACCGCATATCCGCAATCAGGTCTGGGCGCTGATCGGGCGCGAAGGCGCCCTCGATCACCTTCCCCAGGCTCTGGAATGGTTTCGCAACGCACCGCTCGATGACGGTGACCTGACGCCGGCATACGGACCGCTGGATCTGGCCTGGCGGGTGCGCGCCGCCTTGCGCAACGAGGACTGGCGGGAAGTTAAAACAACCATCGAGACGATGCGCGGCGAGCAGCGCCAACTTAGCGCGTGGCTGTACTGGCACGCGCTGGCGCTGGGGCGGCTGGGCGATTCCTACCGGATGCAGCGCGAACTGGAAAAGCTCGCCGATGACCACGACGACTATTACGGGATTCTGGCCAGCGAGCAGCTCGGCCGCAAGTTGCCGCCGGGTAACGCCATCGCCAGCCGCAAGCGCGCCGATCGCCTGAGCCGGGATGATGCCGATGTGCGGCTGGCTTTGGCTCTGGCTGGTTCCGGCCGGGAAGCGCAGGCGCGCCGGGTCTGGAAACACTGGATGCTGCGCAATGACTCCCACACCATTCTGGCCGCTTCCGAAGCGGCCCGCGCCGCCGGCTGGCTACTCGGCTCGATCAACGCCGCCGACCGGGCGGCGCCGGCGGCCAACTCTCTGGCGCTGCGCTACCCCACCCCCCACCGCGCCCTGATCATCGACTACTGCCAGCGCTTTGCTCTGTCGGCCGCTTACGTATACGGGCTGATTCGCCAGGAAAGCAGGTTCAATACCAATGCGGTATCAAGCGCCGGGGCGCGGGGCATGATGCAGATCATGCCGGCAACCGCCCGGCGCATCGCCCGCAGCCATCGCTACACCCGCTACCGGCTGGCGCGGCTTACCCTGCCGCGCACGAACGTGATTCTCGGAACAACCTACCTGCGCGACCTGGCCGATTCCTTGGACAACGACGCGATCCTGATTGCGGCCGCCTACAACGCCGGGCCCAGCCGGGCCCGAAAATGGGCCAAGGCCAGCCGCGGCGTCAGTCGGGCGATAATGGTCGAGACCATCCCGTTTACCGAAACCCGCATCTATGTAAAAAGCCTGCTGGCAAACCAGATTCACTATGGGCGCATCCTGCGTCAGGAAACCCGGCCGCTGCTGGAAACACTGGCCGGCAAGTTCTAGATTGCCGACGACCGACGATCACACGCCGGGCTGTATCCTGAAACTCTCTAGCGCTGCTGTTGCAGGTGCTGCTCGATAAACTCGATGTTGTTGCGGGCAATTGTGCCAATATCGCCGGGGATATTCTCGATCTTGCGGTATGACTCGAGCGCATCTTGCAGATTGCCGACACTTTGCATCAGTTGCGCCCGCATCATGTGCGCTTCGGCTCGGTCCGGATCAACCTCAATAGCGATGTCTATGTCGGCCAGGGCGCCTTCGGCATTGCCCTGCTGCATGCTGATGCGCGCTCGCGACAGCAGCGCCTGCGGATTGCTCGGATCCTGAATCAGAATCTTCTTGTAATCTTCCTGCGCCTTTTCCAGCCAGCCGACATTGGCGTTGATGTCAGCCCGCGACTGACGGTATTCGATGTTTTCCGGATCAAGCCTTACTGCCCGGTCGTAATCGTCAAGCGCTGCCGCATACAGGCCGGTAGCCGAACGCAGCAGGCCACGAGCTGCATGCGCTCTGGCATCTTTGGGATTTTCCAGAATGTACTCGTCAAGTTTGATGCGCGCCTCGCGCAGTTCACGCTCTTGCATCAACTGCTCAGCTTCCAGCACCGCCGGCGCCACCTCTTCCGGCTGCTCGGCTGCAAACGGCAGGATGGTCTCAAGAACCAGCACCGCACAAATCAGCAAAAAGATCGTCCCGGCACCAGACCAGTACAAAATCTGTTCAAGTTGCGGGGAAATCTTCCAGCCGGCCGGATTACCGGCCGCCTTTTTCACCTCGCCGCTCTTGTCAGCCGCGTCACTCATGCGAACTCCTGCTGGCGCGCCGGCGCCATGAACAGCGCGCAAAGATCGTTGAGCAGATC
>JAPORI010000112.1 GCA_026710225.1 Betaproteobacteria bacterium | reverse complement strand
CATTCGTTTTTGCTCTGGGCAACGACGGCTTGCATGATGGGGATAACGCAAGTTACTATCATCGCACCGTTATTGAAAGACCCTATGCGACTTTGACGTTAAGGATCGTTGATGTACAAGCCGGCGTGACCACTACTTCAACAGTAGAGGTGATGGGCTATGCCTCCGATTACTTGGGTACGTTGGCCATGACCGCATCCTTCACGATTGCCAATAATCTGAGCGTGCCGCTGGGCAACAATGTCGATATCCGCCAATACGGCCTGGACGCAACCTTAAATATTGAAGGAAGAGAGCATGTTACTCGCGCCGCCACCGGATATTTTGCCGGGATGTACTTGCTGCCCGGGCAACAGGCCCTCAAGCCCTACTGGCTGGCGGTTGCAGCCAGCCAGAACATCACTGTCAATGGAGTTGCCACGGTTACGATCGGAACTGACAGCCAGGGCTGCGGAGTGTTGTGGGATCGCTGCCTGACCGCGCCGGGGGCGGCGCTGGCTTTATTCAACGATCTTGCAGACGCAACAAAGACGAAGCATATCTATGGGGAAGGAACTTCATTTGCCGCACCATATGTTACCGGCGCATTGGCGCTACTCAAGAGTCAGTCCCCATCGTTGCGTGCTGATGCGGCAAGCGAAATCCTGCTGCGCACCGCCGATGATTTGGGGCCGGAAGGTCCCGACCCGATATATGGAATGGGCCACCTGAACATAGCCAAGGCGCTGTCGCCGGTGGGGCCGATCACCAGTCGCGCTCAAGGTGGTGGAGTGAATCTGGCCGGATCGTATCTGCGCCTTGCCGGGCCGCTGGTTGCTCTTGCGCAAGCATCATCAAATCTGGCGGTAACCGGCTATGACAGTTATTCGCGCGCGTTTTACCTGCCGGTAGCCGGGATGATCACCAGTGCATCGCCGGCAGACAATACGCCGGCCGCGCAGCGGGAATTGAACCAGCGGCAAAGATACATTCAGCGAGGCGGCCGCTTTGCAGCCGGCTATCGCTCCGGCCAGCTCAACTGGCTGAGTTTTGCGGCAGCTGACGGTTTGCTAATCAGGCACGAGTTGTGTGCTCCCGAGTGTCTGGCATCCGATACCGGTTGGGGATTGATGCCGCAGCATCTGGAACTGGAATCGGTAACCCGTCTGCAACAGGAAATCCTGCCCGGCAATTTGCTGGCCCTGGAAGCTTCAGCAGCATCAAGTTCCGGCAGTGCCGCCCAGTGGCGGCAGCTGGCGTTGCGCAGCGCTGGTTCACCATTTGCCGGATTGTGGCTGGCTGCCGAGGGCGGGCTGCTGGCTGAATCGGAAACGCTGCTGGGCAGCGAATTCGGCGGCGGCTTCGCCCTGAACGATGGTGCTTCCAGCCGTTTTGTCCATCTGACCGGCAAGCTGCAACTGGGTGCGGGAATGCACGGATACGGTTCATATGCCTTGATTGGCAGCCAGGCGCAGGTTCCCGGCAACGGTGTGCTGGTCGGGCTTTCGGCTCTTCGTGCCGATGCTCTGGCGGTGGGCGTGCGCAAGAGCCGGCTGTGGCGCGCTGATGATTCGCTGCGCTTTGAATTCAGCCAGCCGCTGGCAGTGCGGCAAGGGGATTTGCTGCTGTTTGCCGGTGCCGACGGGGCGGATGCTGCCCCCAGCCAGATTGCGCTGAATCTGGGGCAGCAGCCGCGTCCTACAGTGTGGACGCTTTCCTATTCGGCGCCGATGTCAGTGCTGGGGATGAGCGGGTTTTTTGGAGCGGCGCTCGAGAAGCGCAGCAATGCCGGCGTATTTGGTCAAGACGCTCTTTCCTATTCGCTAGCGATTAATCTGTCGATGTAGGACTGGTTCATCCCTTGCCGGGAGGTGTCTGCCCATGTAGAAGTAGCGCAAAAGAAAAACAAACGCCTTTCTCCCCGGCCGGGTTGCCGGCGGATGCGGCTGAAGAAAGTTCCGGCGGTGAGGATGATATGCTGCTGGCCAGATTGATTCGCAAGCGCAGCGAAATTGGCAACGGCCGGGATGACTTGCTCAATGATGCCTGTATCAGGATTGAAAAGCGCCAGCAGCAGTTGCAGCAGTCCCTGGCCGAAAAGGACGAGCAAATCGCAAAGCTAAGGCAGATGCGCGCCAGTCAGGAAAAGGAGATTGGCCAGGCAGCGATCCGGCAATGTGCGGAAAAGTTTCTTAAAGTGGCTGATGCTCTCGATGAGGAGGCTAGGATAGCCGAGTCGTCAGCGCGCAAGGCGCTGGCCGATGTGCGCAATCAGCTTGTCGAGGCGCTGGGTGCGCTGGGCATCGAGGCGTTCGAACCGCGTCCGGGCGACAAGTACGATTCCGGTTTGCATTCGGTATGGGCAACCGACGCGCCAACACTGCGCATCAAGTCCGGCTGCATAATCAAGACCCATCAAAAGGGCTATCTGATCAAGGGTGCCGCCCCGCTGCGGGAAGCGGCGGTTACCGTCGCCAAGCAACCGGAGGGCAGCGCCGATTCTAATCAGGCGACCAGCGCCTACGAATACGCCCGGCAGGCTAAAGAAAAGTTGCGCCGCGGCGATATTGACGCGGCACTGGCCAGTTACGATCGCTCGCTGGAGATGGAGGAAAATCCCTGCACCTATGCCGGGCGCGGTGAAGCGCGCTCGAAAAAGGGCAATCTGGGTGGGGCGATTGCCGATTTTGTCAAGGCAGCCCGATTCGCCGGGCTTACCGATTCGGAAAGAAGAAACTATGCCAACCGTGCGGCAAGCCTGCGTCGCCGGCAGGAGCGGCAAGCGGCACCGTCTCCGGTCAAGAAACTGCGATGAGCCAGATAATCGGTATCGATCTGGGCACCAGCAATTCGTGCATGTGCGTAATCAAATCGGGTGAGCCGGAGGTGATTCGCAATCGGGAGGGCCGGAAGGTAACCGAATCGCGTGCTTATCTGGATGACGGCAGTTTTCTGATCGGCCGGCCGGCCGAGAACATCGCCAAGTTCGATCCGGGCAACGCGCTGTATGCGACCAAGCGCCTGATCGGGCGCAACTTCAATGATCATGAAGTGGCAATGATGCGCGAGGACCGGGAGGTTGCCTATTCGATAGTGCGCACCGAAGACAACGCCGCCTGGTTGCAGGTTGGCGAAGATCTGTTCAGTCCCACCTGGGTGTCGGCGCTGATCCTGCGCAAGCTCAAGCTCGATGCGGAAAAGGCGCTCGGCCGCGAGGTAACCGGTGCGGTGATCACCGTTCCCGCCTACTTCACCGACGCCCAGCGCCGCGAGACGATGAACGCCGGCCGGATTGCCGGCTTTGCGGTCAAGCGCATCATCAAGGAACCCTCAGCGGCTGCATTGGCCTTCGTTCAGGCGCGCAAGGTGCGGGAGGTGACCGGCAAGATCATCGTCTACGATCTGGGTGGCGGCACCTTTGATCTGTCGATAATCGATATTTCCTCGGTCGGCAAAAGGACCAATCTCGATGTGCTGACCATTGACGGCGATGCAGCGCTTGGCGGGGTGGATTTCGATCGCAAGCTGAGAAACTATCTGCAACATGTCGCGATCGAGAAGTACGGCATCGATCCGCGCACCGATCCGATCGTCTGGCACAAGCTCGAGAACCGGGCCAAGGCGGCCAAGGAATACCTGAGTGCGAACAATTCATGCCTGATCAAGGTGCCGATCGATGAGGGCGGCCAGATGTTCGAGCATGAACTTACCCGGGAAAGACTCGAGGGGGTGGTGGTCGGTCTGGTTGCGCAAAGCATCGACATCTGCGAGCGGGCGCTGGCCAAGGCGAAGATTGACAAGGATGAGATCGACAGCGTGTTTCTGGTCGGCGGCATGAGCAACATGCCGTTCGTGCGCCGGCGGGTGCAGGAGTTCTTCGGCCGCCCGCCGCGCACCGACATCCCTGCCCAGCACGCGGTGGCGATTGGTGCCGCGTTGCAGGCGGCGATGGTTGGCGACGGTGCCGGCGACATGATCCTGCGCGATGCGGCTGCCCATTCCCTGGGGATCAGGACCAAGGCCGGTGACGATGAGCACCGGATGTTCAAGGTGATTGACAAGGATGCTGCGGTTCCCGCCGAGATGGTGCGCAGCTTTGCCCCGGCTGAAAGCGATCAGCAGCGGGCGGTGATCGAGGTCTATCAGGGTGAATACGATGATGTCAAGGAAAACGCCAAGCTCGGTGAGTTCGAACTTGCCGGACTTCAGGAAGCGCGCACCGAACAAGAGATTCAAGTCGATGTTGCCTTCCGGCTCAACGAGAACGACATGGTTGAGGTTACCGCCCGCCATCTCAATACCGGCAGACAGGCTGGCAACAGCTTCCAGTTGATTTCCGGTGATCTGTCGGCCGAGGATATGGGCAAGATTCGCGCCCGCTTGCAGAAATTCTGCGGCTCCGCTCCCGGGATGGTCGAGAACTTTGCCACTGAACGTCCAGAAGCCACCACCGGCGCTTTAGCCGATGAAATTCGCGCTTCGACCAAAAGGCAGCAAGGCGATCTGGATGGCGCCCTGGCTGACTACGACAAACTGATTGGCACCGATCCGAGTCCGGCCAATCACGCAACCCGGGCCTCGGCGAGAAGGCAGAAAGGTGATCTGGACGGTGCGATTGCCGATCTTGACAAGGTTATCGAAACCGAACCGAATCCGACCAACTATGCGCTGCGCGCTTCGATCAAGATGCAAAAGGGCGACTTCGACGGCGCCTTGGCCGATCACGATCAGTTGATCAAGCTCAGTCCGAGCGGACACAACTATCAAATCAGGGCTAGCGCCAGGATGCAAAAGGGTGATTTGAGCGGCGCGCTATCCGACTATGACATGGCGGTGGAAATGGATCCGAGCGCCCACAACTACAAAAGCCGCGCCAGCGCCCGCCGTCAGCAAGGTGATTTTAAAGGTGCGCTTGCCGATCTTGACCGGGTGATCGAACTCAGTCCGAACGCCCACAACTACGAGTTGCGCGCCTCGGCCAAGCGGCAAAAGGGCGACATGGACGGTGCGGTTGCCGACTACGACAAGGCGCTGGAACTGGCCTTTGCCAAAAAGTAGGGGAAGGTGCCCGGCAGCGGGATGATCGCAACCGGCGCGCCGGCTTCAACCCCGTCGCTTTCCGGTGCCAGTTCGATCAGGCAGTTGGCGGCAACCAGGCCGGTCAGCGATGCCGAAGACTGATCGGCGACGGCAACCACTTGCCAGCTGCCGTCGGGGTTGGTGCTGGCCAAGCCGCGCTGGTAGTCGGCCCGGCCGGGTTTCTTGATGATTGTTTGTCCGGCTTGCGCGGAAAGGCGCGGCCAGGTCGGGATCGGATCATGTCCGGAACCCTTCCACAGGGCTGGAACCACCAGCAGCAGCAGGCAGGCGTATGCGGAAACCGGATTGCCGGGCAGACCGTAGACGGGTCGCCCCCGGTAGTTGCCGGCGATGAACGGCCGTCCCGGTTTCATCGCCACCTTCCACATCCTGATTGAGCCGCGCTCAATCAGCATCTGCCGGATCAGATCGCGGCTGCCAACCGATGCGCCGCCGCTGGTGACAATTACATCGCACTGAGCATGAGCGCGTTCGAGGGCGGCCTCCAGATCATGCCGGTCATCGGCGGCGATGCCCAGATCGAGGGCGGCAAATCCCAGTTCGCAAAGCAGGGCGGCCAGCAGCAGTCGGTTGGATTCATAGATCGATCCGGGCACCAGCGTCTGGCCGGGGCTGCGCAACTCATCACCGGTGGCCAGCAGTCCGATGCGCAGGCGCGGGTAAACCGGCACCCGGTCGATGCCGAGGGCGGCCAGCAGTCCGAGCTGTCGGCTGCCCAGTGCAGTTCCGGCCGCAACCGCAACTGCCCCGGCGGCCAGTTCCTCACCGGGTTGGCGGATGTTGTCGGCTGTGTCTGTCGCCAGCCCCACCCGGCCTTGTTGCTCCTGAGCCTGTTCGATGGGAATGACGCAATCGGCTCCCTCCGGCACCACCGCGCCGGTAGCGATCCGCACTGTCTGGCCGCTGGCAAGCTTGTCGGTATAGGGCTGCCCGGCCATTGCACTGCCGACGATTGGCAGTTGGCCGCCCAGATCGGCCCTGGCTGCGGCAAAGCCGTCCATGGTTGCCAGGGCAGTGCGCGGCAGTGCTGTCGGGGCGTGGATATTCTCGGCAAGCACCCGGCCAGCGGCTTGATTGAGCCGGATTCGTG
>JAPORI010000081.1 GCA_026710225.1 Betaproteobacteria bacterium | reverse complement strand
TGCGCAAGAGGCCGCCGGGTTGCTTGACGAGTTGGCCGCGGCTGATGACCAGGAAGCCCGCGACGAGCGCGGTCGGCTGCGTCGCTCGCAACTGGCCAAACTCGGGCAGCCGCGGCTGCGCAACTGGCTGCTGTGGAACTTCGTCCGGCGGGGTATGCCGCCGCCGGCGCAGCGGCACCTGGGCGAGATTGCCCGGCAGATAGCCGCCGCCTCGGCGGCCGGGCGCCTTTTCGCCAGAGGGCAATTGCAGCTGGTAGCCCGCGGCGATGTCTTGCACTGGCAGGAATGAGCTGCGCAGGCGGGTAGAATCAGGGTTTTTGAACCACTTTACCGGATTCACTGTTTGATGCCTGAACTGCAAGGCATTTTGTTCTACCTTTTTGCTGCGCTGCTGCTGGCCGCCGGTGCGGGAGTGGTAACGATGCGCAACCCGGTGCACTGCGCACTGCTGCTGGTGGTTGCGTTTGTCGCCGCGGCGGTGCTGTGGCTGCTGCTGGGAGCCGAGTTTCTGGCGATAGTGCTGGTGCTGGTCTATGTCGGGGCGGTGATGGTGCTGTTTTTGTTCGTGGTGATGATGCTCGACATCAACTTCGATCGGCTGCGGGAGGGATTCTGGAACTATTTGCCGGTAGGGCTGGTGGTTGCCGCCGGCCTCGGAGTGCAGATGTATCTGGTCGCCAATTCCGGATTGTTCGACTTGCAGGCGCATCCGAACCCCAAGTCCTATGCCGCCGGTGAAAGCAATACCGCCGAGTTGGGGCGCATCCTGTATACCGACTATCTGCTCGCCTTCGAGGCGGCGGCGGTGATTCTGCTGGTTGCGATAGTTGCCGCGATCGTGCTGACATTGCGCCGGCGCAAGGAGAACAAGTCGATCGACCCGGCGGTGCAGGTGGCGGTCGATCCGGCCCAGCGGGTGCGGGTGCTGCAAATCGAAGCGGTCAAGCCGGTTGAATCGGCTGCTGGCGAGGATGCCGGCAAACCAGGCAAGCAGTCAGACGGGGAGGGTGGCAGCTGATGGAGATATCGCTGGCTCACTACCTTACACTCGGGTCGATCCTGTTTCTGATTGGCATCGTCGGCATCTTTCTCAACCGCAAGAATGTTCTGATCGTGCTCATGGCGATCGAATTGATGCTGCTGGCGGTCAACATCAATTTCGTCGCCATCGGCAGTTACACCGATGATCTGGCCGGATCGGTGTTCGTGTTCTTCATTCTTACCGTCGCCGCCGCCGAAAGCGCAATCGGTCTGGCGATTCTGGTTGCCGCCTTCCGGCTGCGCCGCTCGATCAATGTCGATGACTGGGGGAGGCTGAAGGGATGAACATCCAGCAGGTGATCGTCAGCGTGCCGATGCTGCCCCTGCTCGCGGCATTGGTAGTCGGGCTGTTCGGGCGCCGGATCGGCCGGCAGGCTTCGGCCGCCACGGCGATTCTGGCGGTCGGCGCTTCCCTGGTGCTGTCGGTGGTGATTGCGCGCAAGATTTTCAATACCGGGGTGGTAATCAATTTCGACTGGTATCAGTGGGTGGTTGCCGGCGATCTGTCGCTGGCGGTCGGCTTCATGATCGACGGCCTGACATCGGTGATGATGGTGGTGGTTACCTTCGTGTCGCTGATGGTGCACATCTACACGATGGGCTACATGAAGGACGATGCCGGCTATCAGCGCTTTTTCTCCTACATCGCCCTGTTCACCTTTGCGATGCTGATGCTGGTGATGGCCAACAACTTCATGCAGCTGTTCTTCGGCTGGGAGGCGGTGGGACTGGTCTCCTATCTTTTGATCGGCTTCTGGTTCACCCGGCCCAGCGCGGTGCACGCCAATCTCAAGGCGTTTCTGGTCAACCGGGTCGGCGACTTCGGTTTCCTGATCGGCATCGGCCTGATTCTCGCCCAGCTCGGATCGCTGGACTATGCGCAGGTATTTGCCGAGCGCGAGCGGCTGGCTGACGGCAGCATCCCGTTGTGGGGTGACATCTCCTGGCCGGTTGCAACCGTCGCCGCGATCGCGCTGTTCATTGGCGCGATGGGCAAGTCGGCGCAGTTTCCCCTCCATGTCTGGCTGCCGGATTCGATGGAGGGGCCAACCCCGATCTCGGCGCTGATTCATGCCGCGACCATGGTAACCGCCGGCATCTTCATGGTCGCCAGGATGTCGCCGCTGTTCGAGATGTCGGACACTGCGCTTACCGTGGTGCTGATCGTCGGCGGGATAACCGCGTTCTCGATGGCTCTGCTTGGACTGGTGCAGCACGACATCAAGCGGGTGGTCGCCTATTCGACCCTGTCGCAGTTAGGCTACATGACTGCCGCGCTGGGTGCTTCCGCCTATTCGGCGGCGATCTTTCATCTGGCTACGCACGCCTTTTTCAAGGCGCTGCTTTTTCTTGGTGCCGGTTCGGTGATCGTGGCGCTGCATCACCAGCAGGACATGCGGCAGATGGGGGGGCTGATGCGGCGGATGCCAATCACCTATGCCACCGCGCTGATCGGTTCGCTGGCTCTGTGCGGAATTCCGCCGCTGGCCGGATTCTTTTCCAAGGATGCGATCATCGAGGCGGTCGGACATGCTTCCCTGCCGGGAGCCGCCGCGGTTCACTTTGCATTGATCGCGGCGGCCTTTGTCACTTCCTTCTACTCGTTCCGGCTGCTGGCGCTGGTGTTTCACGGCGGCTATCGCGGCAGCGCGGAGAGTTTTGACCATGTCCGCGAGAGTCCCTGGCAGATAACCCTGCCGCTGGTCGTGCTGGCAGTGCCGTCGCTGGTGGCCGGCTGGCTGCTGCTTGAACCGATGCTGCTGGCTGGCGACTGGCTGGCCGGATCGATATTCCTGGCCGAAGGGCGCGATCCGCTCGCCGCCTTGCGGGAAATCGTATCCTCACCGGCGGAAATGGTCAGGCATGCGGTTGTCACTCCGGTGTTCTATGCAGCCGGTGCCGGAATGGTGCTGGCGTTTGCCATCTACACGATGTTCCCGGGCCTGCCCGCGTCAATCGCCGCCGGTTGCGGACCTGTCTATCGGGTTTTGCTGGCCAAGTATGGTTGCGACGAGTTCAATGAACTGGTGTTCGCCCGCGGAGCGCGCCGGATCGGCCGCGCCCTGTGGCGCGGCATTGATGTTACCGTAATCGACGGGATCATCAACGGCGGTGCCGGGATGGTTGCCGCCGTCGCCCGCAGCACCCGCAGCCTGCAAAGCGGCCGCTTCTATCACTATGCATTCGTGATGATCATCTTCCTGGCCGGCCTGGCGGCCTGGCTGCTGGGAGGGCGCTAGATGCTGCTTTCGCTGCTCATCTGGGTGCCGCTGCTTGGCGGCTGCCTGCTGCTGGGGATGGGTGCGATGCGGCGCCCGGATTTCCAGGTGCGCGTCGCGGCCGCGGCCCTGGCCGCATTGGTGCTGGTGCTGGCGGTGGCAATGGCGGCCGGTTTCGACAGCAGCGTCGCCGACTTGCAGATGACCGAGACGCATGTGTGGATCGAAAGCTACGGGATCAACTATGCTCTGGGAGTCGACGGCATCTCGATGCCGCTGATTGTGCTCAATGCGATCATCACCCTGCTGGCGGTGGTTGCCGGCTGGGAATCGATCACCCGCCGGGTTGCCCACTACATGGGCGCCTTCCTGCTGATGTGCGGATTCGTGAACGGCGTGTTTGCCGCTGCCGATGCGATCCTGTTCTATGTGTTCTGGGAGGCAACCCTGATCCCGCTGTTTCTGGTCATCGGGGTCTGGGGCGGCGAGCGGCGGGTATATGCCGCGATCAAGTTCTTCCTCTACACCCTGCTCGGTTCGCTGCTGATGCTGGTGGCGCTGCTGTATCTGGGCGGCAGCGCCGGTGAATTCTCCTTTGCCGCGCTGCACGCGCTGCCGCTGGCGATGCCGGTGCAGGCGCTGGTGTTCTTTGCGTTCCTGGCTGCGTTTGCCGTCAAGGTGCCGATGGTTCCGGTGCACACCTGGCTGCCGGATGCCCATGTCGAGGCTCCCACCGGCGGATCGATCGTGCTGGCGGCGGTGATGCTCAAGCTCGGCGGCTACGGTTTCTTGCGCCTGTCGCTGCCGATTGTGCCGGATGCTTCCCAGGAATATGCCTGGCTGATGATCGTCCTGTCGCTGATTGCGATCGTCTACATCGGGCTGGTTGCCCTGGCGCAAAAGGACATGAAGAAACTGGTTGCCTATTCGTCGATTGCCCACATGGGTTTCGTCACCCTCGGACTGTTCGTTTTCGATGAACTGGGAATGGCCGGCGCCATGGTGCAGATGATCTCGCACGGATTCGTCTCCGGGGCGATGTTCTTTTGCATCGGGGTTTTATATGACCGGATGCATACCCGTCAGATCGGAGACTATGGCGGGGTTGCCAACACCATGCCGGTCTATGCCGCGTTCTTGCTGCTGTTTGCGATGGCCAATGCCGGCCTGCCCGGCACCAGCGGCTTTGTCGGTGAGTTCATGGTTATTCTGGCGGCACTGCGTGCCGACTTCTGGGTCGGGGTGCTGGCTGCGACCACTCTGATTACCGGCGCCGCCTACACCCTGTGGATGTACAAGCGCGCCATATTCGGCTCGGTTGCCAATGACGCAGTGGCGGCGCTGCGCGCCCTGAGTCGGCGGGAAGCGGCTATTCTGGGTGCCTTTGCCGCGTTCGTGTTGCTGCTGGGGATATGGCCGCAGCCGCTTGCCGAAGCGATGGCCGCAACCGTTGACGGGTTGCTCGCTCATGTCGATGCCGGCAAGCTTCCCGATGCGGATCAAGCCGCGGTCGTCAATCCGGCGGCGATTGCCGGGAGACTTTGATGGCCGACTACGCTTTTGCTAGCGCCGCCGCCGAAATCTGGCTGCTGGCTGCTTCCTGCCTGCTGCTGATCGCAGCGACAATGAAGATTTCGCCGCGCCTGTTGCACTACGCGTCGATCGCCGGCTTGCTGATTGCCGCGGCGATCGTTTTGATGATCTGGCCGACTGCGCGCGTTGAGACCTACCGCGGCCTGTTTGTGGTCAGTGAATTTGTCAGCCTGCTGAAAATGGGGGTGCTGCTGGCGGCGGCCGGAGCGCTGGCCTACTGCGCCGACTATCTCAACGAGCGCAGCCTCCTGCGCGGCGAATATGGCGCCCTGGCGCTGTTTGCAGTTCAGGGCATGTTGTTGCTGATTGCCGCCAACAGCTTCATAACCCTGTATCTGGGGCTGGAGTTGATGTCGCTGTCGCTTTACGCCATGATTGCGATGCGCCGCGATAATTCTGCGGCAGTTGAGGCGGCGATGAAGTATTTCGTGCTTGGCGCCCTGGCTTCCGGATTGCTGCTCTACGGCATGTCGATGCTCTACGGCGCCACCGGCAGCCTGTTCATCCCACAGGTTGCCGAGGCGATTGCCGATGCGGACGATGAGGCTGCTGCGGTGCTTGCCCTGGGGCTGGTTTTCGTGGTGGTTGGATGCGCGTTCAAGCTGGGCGCGGCACCGTTTCACATGTGGTTGCCGGATGTCTATCACGGTGCACCGGTTGCGGTAACCTTGTTTATCGGCAGCGCTCCCAAGATCGCCGCTCTGGCGATGCTGCTGCGCATGCTTGCCGAAGCCGCCCCGAGTCTGGTGGCGGACTGGAGTGGCCTGCTGGCGGTGGTTGCGGTCGCTTCGCTGGCGATAGGCAATGTTGCCGCAATTGCCCAGGAAAATCTCAAGCGCATGCTCGCCTATTCGGCGATCGCGCACAGCGGCTTCGTGTTGCTGGGGGTGATTGCCGGCAGTGACAGCGGATATGCCGCGGCAACCTTTTACATCTTTGCCTATGCTCTGATGACGGTGGGCGGCTTCGGAATGATTGTATTGCTTTCGCGCGTTGGCGCCGATGTCGATCGACTGACTGATCTGCGCGGCATGGCGCAGCGTAACGGAGTGGTCGCGGCCCTGATTGCGATCTTGATGCTGTCGATGGCCGGCATCCCGCCGGTGGTGGGCTTTTACGCAAAATTCGCGGTGATCGAGGCGGTTATAGCCGCCGGCTGGTTGTGGCTGGCAGTTGTGGCGGTGCTTTTTTCGGTGGTCGGAGCCTTTTATTATCTGCGCATCATAAAACTGATGTATTTTGACGAGCCGGAAACGGGTTCGTCCGCAGTGCGTATTGGTACTCCCTACATCTTGATCGCTGCTGCCAACGGCGCCATGTTTGTGCTGCTGGGGATTTTGCCCGGGGCGTTAATGTCGGTCTGCATCAGATCGG
>JAPORI010000233.1 GCA_026710225.1 Betaproteobacteria bacterium | reverse complement strand
TTCAGAAATCCGCACCTGCCGATTCTGATCACCTGTACCCCCGAAGCCGCCCGCCGCTACGCGACCGACACGATGCAACTGCCGGTGTATCGCCTGCCAATCGACTACGTATCAAGCATGCGTCGCTTCATCGGCGCTCAGAAACCCCGTGCCTGCATCCTGCTCGAGCAGGAGTTGTGGCCAAACCTGATCGCCGAATGCAACCGGCAGAACATCCCGGTCGTGGTGGCAAACGGCCGGCTCAGCGCGACCAGCGCCCGCCGCTACGCGACCTGCCGCAGCATGATCGCTGATGCCTTTGCCGGTCTGGCCGCGGTCGCGGCCGGCGATCGGGAATCGGCACGCCGCTTCTCAATCCTGGGCGCCAGTGAAGTGCAGACAACCGGCAACATCAAGCACGATGCCCGGCCCGATGAAAAACAGGTCGAGCGCGGCCGGCAACTCAAGGAACGCATCTGCGCCCGCAGCAGCGACAAGCCGGTTGTACTGCTTGCCTCGACCCGGCCCGGCGAGGAAAAACTGCTGCTGCCGCAAATCAAAAACCGGATCGGCGACTGGCCTCTGATCGTGGTGCCGCGCCACATCGAACGGGTTGGCGAAGTCGAGGCAATGCTCACCGCCCACGGATGGCAGCCGCAGCGCAAGTCGCAGCTTGCCCAAGACGATGCTGCACCTAACTGCCTGATCGGCGACACGCTCGGAGAAATGAGTGAATATGCGGCTGCCGCCGATATCGCATTCGTCGGCGGCAGCCTGCTGCCGTTCGGCGGTCAAAACCCGCTCGAGCAACTCGCCGTCGGGGTACCGGTGGTAATGGGACCCAGCCTTGCAAACATCCGCACCGTTGTCCGGCCGGCCCGTCGCGCCGGAGCGCTACTTGAGGCGACTGATGCGCAAAGTGCGGCGATGCTGCTGCAGCAACTGGGGCAAGAGCGCACTGTTGCGGCAACTGCGGCAGTTCAGATAGCCGAGCAGTTGCGCGGCGGCAGCCGGCGAACTGTCGATTTTCTATCCCCGCACCTGAAACTGGACTAAGAACAGGGACTGCGGTGGCGGTTGCAGATCTTGACGAGTTTGCCGGCAACTTCATCGCTGATAGTCACATCGGTTGCGGCGATGTTGCACTTTAACTGTTCGAGTGAAGTCGCGCCGACTATCGAGGCGGTAACGAAGTTTCCATAAAGCGTATAGGCAATCGCCAGCCGGGTAACCGGCAGGTCGCATTCGGCTGCCAGTTGCTGCACTTCCCGCACGCAGGCGTCAATTTCCCGATCCTCGTAGCGGGTAAAGTAATGCGGATAAAGAGTCATCCGCGCTCCGGACGGACGCTTGCCATCGATATACTTGCCAGAGAGCAGCCCGGCGGCCAGCGGCGAATAGGCGAGCAGCCCGACATCCTCGCGCAGCGATACTTCGGCCATGCCCAATTCGTAGGTACTGTTGAGAATGCTGTAGACGTTTTGCACCGACACCGGCCGGGGCAGATTCTCCCGCTCGGCAATGCGCAAGAACTCCATCGTCCCCCAGGGCGTCTCGTTGGAAAGACCGATGTGGCGAATCTTGCCGGCGGCCACCAACTCGCCCAGCGCCCCGAGCGTCTCGGCAATCGGCACCCCGTCGTTTTTCGGTGCGCGCAGCGGAAACGAGCGAACATCGAACATGTTTACCGTGCGCGACGGCCAGTGCAACTGATAAAGATCAATGTAGTCAGTCTGCAGCCGCTTGAGTGATCCGTCCAGCGCATGACGAATCTGCTCAGGAGTAAGATCGGGAGTCTGGCCGTCGGGTCGCATGTAGTCAATGAACGCGGCCTTGCCGGTAACCTTGGTGGCGATGATCAGATCGTCGCGCCGGTTGCGCTTTTTGAGCCAGCGGCCGATGTACTGCTCGGTAAGGGTATAGGTCTCGGCCTTCATCGGCGTCGAATACAACTCGGCGGTGTCAATGAAATTGATGCCGGCATCAACAGCATAGTCGAGTTGCTCGCAGGCATCCGCCTCGCTGTTTTGCTCACCCCAGGTCATCGTGCCCAGACAGATTTCGCTCACCTTCAGATCGGTGCGCCCAAGTTTGCGGTATTTCATGGCATTGTCTCCTTGGCAGATATTCTAGCGGGAGCAGCCGACCGGGATCGAACCGGCATTACCAGCGTGGGAAGCTGGTGTTCTACCATTGAACTACGGCTGCGCTTGGGCAGCCATTTTAATTGACCGATAATATCTGCGTGCAGCAACAACAAAGCCGTAAGCAGCGGGTGCGCAGCTATGCAATTCGCGGCACCCGGATGGCGACAGCCAGCCACCGGGCGCTTGAGCAACTGCTGCCGCGTTATCAGGCAAGCAAAGACGACTGGAACACGCAGCAGGGCCGGCGGCTGGAAGTGGAGATAGGCTGCGGCGCCGGCGAATCGGTGCTGCACTACGCCCAGACCCGGCCGGACAGCCTCCAGATCGCATTTGAAGTCTATCCGCCGGTGGTCGCATCGCTGCTCAAGCGTCTGCAACTAGCCGAATTGCCAAATGTGCGGGTGCAGATGCAAGATGCCCTCGTCCGGCTGCCGGAACTTGCCCTGCCGGCCAGTCTGGCATCGATAAGAGTGCTTTATCCGGACCCCTGGCCGAAAAGACGCCACCACAAGCGCCGGCTGCTTGATGCCGACTTCCTGTTGATGGCAAGAAGGCTGCTGGCTGCCAACGGCGAATTGCTGTTTGCAACCGACTGGCGCAAATACTACGAGCAGGTTGTCAAACTTGCCCAAGCCGGCGACTGGAAAATCGCCGCTACCGGCGATGCGGCGCGCGACGATCGACCGCCAACCCGCTTTGAGTTGCGCGCGAGCAAGGAAGGCCGCGCCAGTTTCAACCTGCTTTTGCGCACCTAGCCGGCTGCGGCGGCAGCCAGCATCTGCGCCGACAGTCGGCAGATACGCGCCAGACCCACTCCCTGCCAGCCACCCTGCTCGGCAAGCGCAGCGTCGGCGGCCGCGGCGTGCAACCAGGCTCCGCAGCCGGCCGCATCCCAATCGGAAAGTCCCTGAGCGCGCAAGGCGGCGATGATGCCGGCGAGCACATCACCGCTGCCGGCGGTGGCCAGCGCCGGATTGCCAGCGGCAACTATCCCCCACTTTCCCTGAGTGTCGGCAACAACCGTACCGCTGCCCTTTAAAACGATCACGCAGTCAAAGGCGGCCGCCAACTGACAGGCGCTGCCGATTCGATCCTGCTGAATCTTACTGGTCGTACAACCGAGCAGCCGGGCTGCCTCGGCCGGATGCGGAGTAAGAATCGCCTGCTGAGCCGCCAGCAGGCCGGCCAGCCTCTGACGATCGGAAAGGCGCGCCAACAAATTGAGCGCATCAGCATCATAGACTGCACGCAAATCAGCGCGCTCGGCCAGGGCGAGCAGTTTTTCCGGATTAATTGCAGTACCCATCCCGCAGCCGGCCAGCAACACGGTAGTGGCTTCCGGCAGATCACCGGTTGCACAGATACCGGCCGGATGCGGCGGCCAGATTATTTCCGGCGCCTGCGGATCGCAATTGATCACCGGGTCGATCGGCAGGGCATAGACCCGGCCGGCTCCGTGCGCAAGCGCAGCGCGACAGGCAAGCAGCAGTGCACCGAGCATCCCGGTGCTGCCGCCGATTGCGGCAACCGCACCGAAACTGCCCTTGTGCGAGTCGGCATCCCTTTTCAGCGCGCTACAGGCGCCGGCACCCTCAATGAGTTCACCGCCGGCATCGGCAACCAGATCGGCAAAACCGAGAGTTTCGACTATCACCTGACCGGCAAAATCCGCACCGCTGCGCATGTGCAGCCCCGGCTTGCTGGCATAAAAGGTAACGGTTCGATCAGCGCGCACTGCCAGTTGGGCAGTACCACGCTCGCAGTGCAAACCGCTGGGCACATCGACGGCGACTACCGCAGCCGGATGCGCGTTGATTAACTCAACCACCCGCACTGCCTGAGCGTCAAGCGGCCGGGATAGCCCGATTCCGAACAGGCCGTCAATGATCACATCGCAATCGCAACAATCTGCCGGCAAACAATCCCCCCGCTCGATGCTGCCGGCACTGCTGCCCAGATCGGCCAAGGCGGCGGCAGCATCGGTATTGGCAGCCGGTTCGCCCAGCGGC
This sequence comes from Betaproteobacteria bacterium, assembly GCA_026710225.1. Lineage (GTDB taxonomy): Bacteria > Pseudomonadota > Gammaproteobacteria > Tethybacterales > Tethybacteraceae > JAPORI01. The sequence continues at coordinate 2,142 of JAPORI010000233.1, read as the reverse complement.
ATCCAGACTTTGGTCTTTACCCCGCGCTTGACAAGGGCGGCTGCCGCCACCAGCGCATCACCGCCATTGTTGCCCGGTCCTGCAACCGCCAGCACCGAGGTGCAGGCACCGCAGGCGGCAGCAACCGCCTCGCCGGCGCGCTGCATGACCTGACGCGACTGAATCTGGCGGAAACTGCTTTGCTCCAGTTCGCGAATCTGGGCGATATTGCATACCCGTCTGCGCACATGTATAGAATAACAGACAACCATTTTTTCCTTGAAAAAAAAGCAATCGACTCGCCGCAAAACATAGAGAATTTGATCGGAAACACCCCGCTGGCCAAAATGCGCCGGCTGGCTTCCGGCAACAACGAGGTGCTGCTCAAACTGGAGGGCACCAACCCGGGCGGATCGGTAAAGGACCGGGCAGCACTGCAGATGATTTTGGCGGCGGAAAAGGAAGGCCTGATCAAGCCCGGTGCCACCCTGGTCGAGGCAACCAGCGGCAACACCGGCATAGCCCTGGCGATGGTCGCCGCCGCGCGCGGCTACCGAATGAAGCTGATCATGCCGGCCAACCAGTCCGAGGAACGCAAGCAGTCGATGCGCGCCTACGGCGCCGAACTGGTCCTGGTTTCGAAGGAGGAAGGCATGGAAGGCGCCCGCGACATGGCCGATCAGATGCACGAAAAGGGTGAGGCGCTCAAGCTTGATCAGTTTGCCAATCAGGCCAATCCGCTCGGACATGTACAGGGCACCGGCCCGGAGATTTGGCGGCAGACCGGCGGCAAAGTCACCCACTTCATCTCGGCAATGGGCACGACCGGAACGATCAGCGGCTGCGGTTCGTACTTCAAGGAAGTGCGCAAGGCAGCGGTTGAAATAATCGGCTGCCAGCCGGCGCCGGGTGCGTCGATTCCCGGCATCCGCAAGTGGCCGGAAGAATACGTCCCGAGCATCCTGCGCGCCGATCTGATCGACCGCTACATCGAAATCAGCCAACCGGACGCCGAGGAAACCACCCGCGCTCTGGCGGCCGAAGAGGGAATCGCCGCCGGCATATCCTCCGGCGGCACCGTGTGGGCAGCCCTGCAGATCGACCGGGAAGTATCCGGCAAGACCATCGTCGCGATAATCTGTGATCGGGCCGACCGCTATCTTTCAACCGGAGTGTTCAAGTAAATGGGCCTGCAAGTAGCCGCGTTTGACATCGAAACGGTTCCCGATCCGGAGCTGTTGCGCCGTTGCTATCAGGACGACAACGCATCCGATGACGAGCTCATCGAGCGCGCCGAGGACGAGGCGATCGAAAAGACCGGCTCGAACATGCTGCCGATCCAGTTCCACAAGATCGCCTGCATCAGCCTGCTGTACCGCGACAGCGGCAAGGACATCTTCAGAATCAGTTCCAAGCGCCCGCCCGAGCATTCGGAAAAGGACGCCTTGGAAGCGTTCTTCCTGCTCATCGACCGCCACAGTCCGCAACTGGTTTCCTGGAACGGCAGCGGCTTTGACCTGCCGGTTATGCACTTGCGGGCGATGCAGCACCGGGTGGTATGCGAAACCTACTGGCGGGGACCGGGAAACCGCTACGAGCAGTACACCTCCCGCTACAGCGATCATCATCTGGATTTGATGGACAAGCTGGCCCTCTACCAGCCGCGCTGCTATGCCCGTCTTGAAACCGCCGCACTCGCCTGCGGGCTGCCCGGCAAGATGGGCACCAACGGCTCGGCGGTGCATGAAATGTGGAAAGCCGGCAAGTACAAGCAGATCGCCGACTACTGTGAAACCGATGTGCTCAACACCTATCTGCTGTGGCTGCGCTTCATGATGATTTCCGGCGCGATCACGCCCGACGAGCACGATGGAGAGTGTGAAGCGATAGCCAGCCAACTGACCTCCAGCCAGGCCGAACACCTAATCGATTTTCACGCCCGCTGGATCGGCGGCAACAGTTAGAAAACCGAGTGCAAACCGGTTAAATATTAAATTGGCTGGTTGTCGTAGTTGTTTGTTTAGACAAAAACCGGGCAAGCGAATGCACTTGGAGACCCGGCAGGTAGCAGCCCCTACTCTCTGCCCCCGAGGAAAAACATCAGCATTTGCAGCAGGCTGGTAAACAGGTTGTAGATCATCACGAACAAAAGCATTGTCGCAG
>JAPORI010000008.1 GCA_026710225.1 Betaproteobacteria bacterium | reverse complement strand
GGCGAAGTTTGGTTGACCTGCCGGCCTGTGCAATCCTCAACGACAGCGCCGGAATCACCGGCGGGTTGTTGAGAAGCAGCACGGTCTGAGCATAGGCACCGGTTGCCGGACTGCCGTCATGGACGCGCACCGTGATCGGCTTGCCGGCAAGCGCCGGGAAGTTGGCGAGCGTGATCCTTACCACCAAATTGAAGTTGGGGCTGCCCCCTCTGGTCATCGCTATTCCTTGCGGCAGGGTGCCGCCGGTAAAAGGACCAAAAGGAAAAGTAGTGCAAACAAATATTCGGGCGGTGGCGGCATTCGTTTGGTCGAGAATCAGTCCACCAGCAGGATTGGGATATATTCCAAATACTTCCGCCTGATATAAAGGTAGTTCACCCTGCACCGCACAGTTGCTGCCATTGAAGGTGAACACGGCAACCTCCTTGGCTGAGCTGGCGTATTCGGCGGAAACCGGCTCGTAGCCGGGGGTTTCTTCTCCAACATTCGCAAGCTTGATTATCACCGGCTTCTTTCTGGTGCCGGCCGGAGAGGTGACCACCAGGGTCAGGGTCATCCAATTGGGCGAAGTCTCGTAGTTGAGAGTAGCCTGGGCCTTGAGGGTTACCAGTCCCGCCATACGCGGTCTAATAGTTGTTTGACCGATACCGACTGCCGGCGGCAGGACATAGGCGCCAATGCCGACCAGGCGCAAATCGGCCGCCCGGCCTTCCAGGCTCCACACCAGGTTATCCTGTCCCTGGGTCAAGATGGCGGTAAGCAGGACGCGGCCGGCGTAATCAACATCCCGCTCCTTGATCGTTACTTCCAGCGTCACAGGATTAGGATCAAAGACCGGAACCGTGGCGGTTTCACCAACATCAGTTACGCTGAGCACGAATACGCCGTTGACCGACCTGGAACTGTCGGTGGCGCGCAAGGTAATCGTGTAGGAGCGCTTGGACTCGTAATCGAAATGATGTTGTCTGGATGTCTCGATTTGACCGCTGCTGGCATCAACAGTGAAAAGATTTGCCGAATCGGAAACAATGCTGTAAGTGACAGCTCCGCTGTTGCCGGAAACGCTCACTTTGGCAAAATTTGCCCGCCCGGCTGCCTTGGTAGAAACCAGCAACCCGGAACCGACCACAGTCGAACCGGTGTCCTCGGCTATGCTGGCGGACAGAGACGAGTTGTTAAAGCGCAACTGCGCTTGCGCGAGCGCCGGCGCGCACGCAGGGAACGAGCCCGCAACGGGCGCCCCAACCCGCCGCCGGTGGGCCCCGGGCACCGGGAGCCCAAAAAAAAGGGGGGGGGGGGAGATTCACTAGCCAATCACGAATTCCAGTTTCCGACAGTTGGTTTGACCGCATCGCCAACGGTTTTGGGCCGGGTCGGATTTCACCGGCAAAGCCGCTGTTGATTTGGTTGAAGGGCGTATTTTAGCCTACGATCGCTCTCAGCCGGTCCGATTGGCGCCGGCGGCTCGCCCCGGCCGGCAAGCCAATCCGGCCAAATCAGGCCCGGGGAACTTGGCCGGGCAGACGCGGCCGGGAGGCATTATTCCGCCAGGCGGCGAACCGCGCAGCACCGGATCACGAACATCTGCGCAAGCGAAGCCCAACCAGCGATCAACCGCATGGTCGGCGACGCCCAGCCACCCGGCCAGGACGGACAGGTTAATCAGACCGGGCCGGGATGCAGCCGGCGCGGGCGGCGGCAACAGACAATCTTGACCGGCACAAGTTCGAGGACGAACACCGCTCCAATGCAGCAGAGCGCGGCTTGCCGCTCGCCAGCTAAAATCGTTTTGCCGGCAGCACCAGTCCAGCGGGCACTTCAAAAACATATTCAATCGCATCCGGATCAATCACCGCAGCGGTTTTTCCCCAGGCAACAAGGCTGCCATTTTTGAGTAGCGCGACCCGATCGGCATAGCGCATGACCAGCATCAAGTCATGGACGATCATGCAAACCGCGAAGTTTCTGTTTGCAGCCAGTTGGCGGACATCTTCCAGAAACTGATGCTGATGCTTGATGTCAAGTGCGGAGGTTGGCTCGTCAAGAAACAGGCAGGCGCCGTTTTGCTCCCACAACTGGGCCAGAACGCGCGCCAGCTGCACCCGCTGCTGCTCACCGCCGGAAAGCGTCGGGAAGATGCGTTGCTGCAAGTGGACGGCATCGACTGCTGCAAGCGCTTGCAAAGCGATATGTTCATTGTGCGCGACACAACAACTGTTGGCATATGGATTGCGTCCCATCATCACGATCTCCAGCGCGGTAAAGGGAAACCCGACCGGAAAGAACTGGGTCAGAACCGCCCGCTTGCAGGCCAGTTGCGCCAGTGAATACGCAGCCAGCGGCTTGCCGTCAAGTTCTACCCGGCCGGAGGCGACTGGCTGGGAGCCGGCCAGACAGCGCATCAAAACCGACTTGCCGGAGCCGTTGGGACCGACAATGGCGGTAACCGTGCCGCGGGCCAGTTGCAGGCAGATGCGGTTTATGATTGTCTTGCCGCCAATTTCAACAACCAGGTCCTGAGCAACAATCATGCTGTCTCCATCTGATTGCTTTGCCTGACAAAGAACCACAGGAAAAACGGCCCGCCGATCAAGCTGGTGACGATTCCCACCGGCATTTCGGCCGGCGCGACAATCGTGCGGGCAACCGTATCGGCAGCCAGCAGCAAGACTGCACCGGCCAGCGCGGACGCCGGCAGCAGGATGCGATGATCAGGACCAATGGCAAGCCTAATCAGGTGCGGGACGATCAGACCGACAAAGGCAATGATGCCGGAGGCCGCCACTGCCGCTCCGACCGACAGTGCGGTGCACACGACAATCAGTTTCTTGAGCCTTTCACTGTTGACGCCCAGATGCTGCGCCTCTTGCTCGCCAAGCAGCATGATGTTCAACTGCCGGGCATTGCAAATCAGCAGGATAACCGCCGGGATCACAACGCTGGCGACAACTGCGATCAACGGCCAGAGCGCCTGGCCGAGACTGCCCATGGTCCAGAATGTCAGCGTCCTGAGCTGTTGGTCATCACTGACAAAGGTGAGAAATCCGGTTGCGGCTCCGGCCAGGGCATTGATCGCAATTCCGGCCAGCAGCATGTAGGCAACCGAGGCAGCCTTGCTACTGATCCGGGCGATGCGGAAAATCACCATGCAGGTAATCATACCGCCGGCAAACGCGGCGATGCTCAAACCGTATAACCCGAACACGCCGCTTGCAGGCCCGGCTACAACAATCACCACTGCAACCGCCAGCGCCGCACCGCTGGAAATCCCGATCAAGCCCGGGTCGGCCAGCGGATTGCGAAACAGGCCCTGCATCGCCGCACCGGAAACAGCCAGCGCCGCTCCGACCAGAACGGTCAGCACAACCCGGGGCAGCCGGATGGTTGCCAGCACCGCCTGATGGCCGGCACTCAGATCGCCTTGCAGCATGGACAGCGGCGAGATCGGCATCGCACCTATCGAGGCTGCGACGATCATGCCCAGCAGCAAGCTGCCGCCCAGAGCAAACAGGACTGTCGTTCGTTTGGTGACAAATGACATGCCCGTTTTCGGCTCCTGCATTGCGGCCGGATTTATGGCAATTGCTGATAGGCATCATGCAATTGGATCGCTGCCTGAACCGTGCGCGGCCCGAATCCAATCAGCAACAGGGCATCCATGGCGATGACGTTACCGCTAGCGGCCGCCGGAGTAAGCGCCAGGCCGGGCAGGTCAAGCAGCCGCGGCAAGCCGCCGGCTTGCGCCAGGCCGCGCTTGGTGGTGAGGATGATATCCGGCTGCAAGGAAGCGGCCGCTTCCGGGGTAAGCGGCTTGTAGCCGCGGTAGCCGGCAACTGCATTGCGGGCACCGGACAGGGTGATGATGTTATCGGCGGCGGTATCAGTGCCGGCAACCAGCGGCGCACCGCCGCTGTGCTGGAGAATGAACAATACCGTCCGGTTTACCGGCTGGCGTTCGACAAGATCGGCCAGCGCATACTGCTCGGCGGTTATCCTGGCAATCAGATCATTGGCCTGACGCTGCCGGTCAAGTGCCGCACCGATAGCCTGCACATTTGCCTTGATGTCATCCACGGACCGCCCTGCCTTGAGCGTGATCATCGACACATCAGTGGCGGCCAGCTGCTTGATAACTGCCGGCGGTCCGGCCTCCTCGGTGAGGATCAGCAAATCGGGTGCAAGGGAAAGGATACCCTCGGCCGACAGCGTGCGCTGATAGCCGACTTTGGGCAGTTTTTCCGCTGCGGCGGGAAAATAACTGGTGGTGTCGCTGCCGACCAGCAACTCTTGCGCACCGAGCGCGTAGGCAATCTCGGTGAGCGCACCGCCGACGGTAACCACCCGCTGGGGCACAGCAGCGCTGGCCGCGGCAACGGTGGCGACGATCAGCAAACTGGCAACAACTACCCTCATGATTTGGGCCGGTTTTGCATCAGGATGCTCGCCGCCTCCACTCCCTGCCCTTTCAGGTAAGTGAGCACTTCAAGCAGCCTTTGCAGCGGAATGTCGCGGTCGCCGGCGATTATCAGCCTGCGGTTGCGGTCCGATGATGATGCAGCAAGCAACGCTCCGAGCTGATCCAGATCGCTGACCAGCTGGCCGTCGATTGCATAACCGGCCGGGCGAATTTCCAGCACTGCCGCCGCGCCTGGCACCGGTGCCGGCAGGTTTGCCTTGTCACTGGCCGGCAGTTTCAAGTCAAGCGATTGCAGGGCAATCCCGGCAGTGAGCATGAAAAACACCAGCAGAACAAAAAGAATGTCAAGCAAGGCGGTCAGATCGACGGCGATATCTTGCATCCTTTGCGAACCGGAGTCGCCGGCGGAGACTTGAATCATTGCGCCGGCTGCATGGCGTTGCCGTCGAGTTCGAAAGATATTGACAGCAGATTAAGCCGGTGGCAAAAGTCGGCCAGATGCCCTTCGCTGACCTGGCGGAAAAAATGCGCCAGCGCCAAGGCCGGCAGCGCGATTGCCAGGCCGGCGGCAGTGGTGAGCATCGCTTGCCACAATCCGGCCGCGATCATCGACGGCATTATCGGACCGGAAAGCAGCGATATTGTCTCGAAGGTCTTGATGATGCCGATGATTGTTCCCAGCAGGCCAAGCAGCGGACTGAGCGAACCGATCGTGCGCAGGCTGCCGATGCCGCGGTAGTAGGGCCGGTGCAACTCGCTCAGCAGCACGCTGGCGACATCGTCTCTGATCGGCTTGGGGCAGCCCCGGCATTCGGCCAGGCGCCGGGAAAGGGCTTCATACTGACGCTGCCGGTTCAACTGGCTTTTGATGCAAAACACCGCCCTTTCCATGCAGATTGCCAGCGCCACCACCGAGCACAGCAGCAGCGGCCCGGCCATCGGCCCGAACTTGACCAGCAATTCACTCGCCATCGGCTTGGCGGCGCGGTAAAGCCGCGATGATCTCGCGCCAGCCATCGAGTTCGGGGCTGCCCGGCTTGCGCTTGCCGAAAAAGGTCGCGATCAATCGGCTGCGATCATCAAAAACCTCCAAGGCGGTAACAATACCGTCAACAGTCGGCTTTCTGGTCACCCAGCCAGCGGCAATGTGATCCTCGCGCAAATGCAGGTTGAACATCGGGTCAAGGACATTGAACCAGTCACCGAACTCGACCAGCTTGTTGACCGGCCCGGTATGAATCTGCAGGCAGCCGCGATTGCCGACGAACACCATTATCTGGCAGCCGCTATCTTTGCCCTGCTCGAGCACCTGGCGGGCGGCACCGTTTTCCACCCGCCAGGCCATGTCGGCATCGGCATTGGCAAAGGCCTGGGCGCGGCCGATCTTGAATTTGCGCAACAGCGGATGAAAATCGTGGGTGTCCTTGAGGTTTTTCCAGGCCGTCCGGAAGGCCGGCCAGTCAATTTCCTCATCCGGACGCTCCTCGGGATCGGGGCCGTATTGCTCAATGGCAATGAACCGATCCTGATTTTGGTGTCGGCGCTGTTCGACCAACCGGTCGTATTCGGCCTCATTCGAGTGGTCGGTCAGATAAATCTTGTGCAGCGCAACGCCTTCCCGGTCAAAGAACTGCAGACTCTTGCGCGCCCCGCTACGAGTTTGTTCGATTGCCGCGAAACTGTATCGCCAGTGATTCATGAACAAGCGCAGATCGATGTCCGGGTTGACAAACAGCCCCATCGCCATCTTGCCATGCTTGAAAAACTCGCAGTTGCTGTATACCCCCTTGCGCTCGTGCACGCAAGACGCGTTGCGGGTAAGCGCCATTACCCTGCCCAGCGGCTCCACCGCCTGCAGGATGCCTTGCGCATCATCGA
>JAPORI010000019.1 GCA_026710225.1 Betaproteobacteria bacterium | reverse complement strand
CGACACCGGAGTTGTTCAAGAAACGGGTTGGCTAGCGCGCCTCCGAGCTGCCACCTGGCCGGCGAGCTTGCGCAGCATTACCTCGGTGTCCTCCCAGCCCACGCACGAATCGGTTATGCTCACCCCGTATTTCAATTCGGCCAGCGGTGCCACCGACTGGTTGCCCTCATTGATGTTGCTTTCGATCATGATGCCGATGATGTTGCGGTCGCCGCCGGCGATCTGGGCGCCAATCACCTCACCAACTTTCGGCTGGTTGCGATAGTCCTTGGCCGAATTGGCGTGCGAGCAATCAATCATGATCAAATTGCCCGGTAAATTTGCGCCTGTCAGTTCGGCAGCCGCCTGGCCAACGCTTTCCGGCTGATAGTTGGGTCCGGCAACCCCGCCGCGCAGGATTATGTGGGTGTCCTCATTGCCGGCTGTTTCACCGATCGAGGACTCGCCCTTTTCGGTGATGCACAGGAAATGATGCGAAGAACGCGCCGCGTGCACCGCGTTTACCGCAACCTTGACGCTGCCGCTGGTACCGTTCTTGAAGCCGACCGGAAACGACAGGCCGGATGCCAACTCGCGGTGACTCTGGCTTTCGGTGGTCCTGGCACCGATCGCCCCCCAAGACAGCAGATCGGCGAAATACTGGGGAGTGAACACATCAAGCATCTCGGTGCCGCAAGGCAGACCGAGTTCGTTGATTTGCAGCAGGATGCTGCGCGCCAGGCGCAGACCCTTGTCGATTGCAAAGGTGTCATTGATGTCCGGATCGTTGATCAGCCCCTTCCAGCCGATGCTGGTGCGCGGCTTTTCGAAGTAGACCCGCATGATCACCAGCAAGTCATCAGCCAACTCCTTGGCCAATCCGGCCAGCCGCTGGGCGTATTCGCCGGCGGCCTTTTGATCATGAATCGAGCACGGACCGACCACCGCAATCAGGCGATCGCTGCTGCCGGTCAAAATGTCGTGCACAGCACGGCGGGAGGCGATTACATGCTCACTGCAAGTACAGGGCAAATCGGTGATCACTTCCCGCGGGGTGCTGATCGGACGAATGCTGCGAATCCGCAAATTGGCAGTCGGTGCGTCGTCTTTCGGTTGAGAATCGTTCATTGTTCAAGAGGGAATGCGCCAGCTAAGCGCGGTTGAAGTGGCAGATTCTAATTGTCGCCGTCGCCGGCCGAGCGGCGGCCGGCGCGCGGATGGGTGCGATCGTAGACTGCCGCCAGCGCCTGAAAGTCAAGATGGGTGTAGACCTGGGTCGAACTGACATCGGCGTGGCCGAGAAACTCCTGCACCGCCCGCAGGTCGCCGCTTGACTGCAACAGATGCGATGCGCACGAATGGCGCAGGATATGCGGCGAGACCTTGGCCGGCAAGCCGGCCGCCGCAGCCAGCGCAACGATGCGGTACTGGGCGGTGCGCACACTGAGCCGGCCGCCGCGCCGGTTGATGAACAACGCCCCGCCGCCAGCAGCGCGGCCGCACCACAGGGTGCGCAGCGGCTGCCACTTGCCCAGTGCGGCAAGCGCAGCGGCGCCGACCGGCACCAGCCGTTGCCGGCCTCCCTTGCCGTGTCGCACCCGCACCAGTTGCTGGCGCACATCAACATCCTCGACATCGATCCCGACCAGTTCACTCACCCGCAGCGCCGACGAATATGCCAGTTCGAACATCGCTGCGTCACGCACGCCCAGCTCGCCGCCGGCGGCGGCAGCCTTGTCCAGCAACGCGGCCACCTCGTCAGGGGTGAGCACCTTGGGCAGCGGCTTGCCCGAACGCGGCGCCCACACATCCCGGGCCGGATTGCTGGGCAGCAGTTGCTGCCGAGCAAAGCCTTCGAAGAATTTTCGCCACGAAGACAGCATCCGCTTGAGCGAGGCAACCGCCAGACCGCGGCGATGTTCGGCGGCGATGCAACTGCGGATATGAGCCGGCTTGACTTCGGCCAGCGCCACATCGCCGGCCAGTTCAACCAGCCGGGTTACATCCCGGGCCATGGCCGTCCGGGTATGGGCGCTGCCGCTGCGGCTGCCGGCAAGTTCCTGCTGGAACTGCTCGGCGGCTGCGGCCAGTTTCATTTGCCAACGAGCGCCAGCGCCGCGGCCAGCACTTCACCCAGGCGCAGGGCATAGTCGTCATAGGCACCGGCCGGAAACGCCTTGGCGTTGTCGGAGGCAACCACCGCAATCCCGGCCAGCCGGCTGCGGGCACCTAGCAGCGGAATGTGCAAATAGGCCGCGTACTGCCGGCCCTTGAGCAGTTGTGCGACCTCTGCCGCCGGCTTCTTGCCCGCCACCACCCCGGCGCTGGCCAGCTTGCGGGCTTGTCCATCGGAAAGATCGAGTTGATCAACTGAAAACAGTTTCGCTTTCCTGATTTGCAGATCAAGTGAGGTGAACTCCTCTTTGAACATCCGATCGATTGCCGCCACCGACAACTTGCCGTCCCGGCTGCGCAGGATGCGCAACACCAGCGCATGGATGGCGGCGCCGATCATGTCATTTACCGCCGCGTTTTCATACCATTCGCTCAACTGCTTGCGCAGAATGTCGTTTTCCTCGCGCAGCACCGCCAGCTGCCGACCGGTCAGATCGACTATGTCGCGCTCGGCCAGCCGCAGCATCCGGGCGATTTCAGCCTGGTGGCGGCGCATGAATCCGGGCCGGTCGCGCAGCATCTTGAGTAGCAGATCGCTTTTCATTGCCAAACAGTTTAAGATTGACCGGCTTGCCCAAGCCGCTTTGCAGCAAAACTGCCCCGAAACGATTCGCAGGCTGCGCCCTCGATCCAGGCCGGGGTGCCGGGGCCTTCCCAGCCGGCGACCAGCACCCCGCCGTTCATCTGCACCTCGATTTCTCCCCCACCCGCGGCAACCGCCGCCGCGGCAGCCGCGCTGCCGCAGGCCGGAGTCTCGCCGACGCCGCGCTCGTATACCCGCTGGCGGATATGACCGCGCCCAAGTCTTTGCACAAAACTTGCATTGACGCGCTCGGGAAACATATCGCAGGCGTTGAGAAACTCTCCCAGTTGCGCAACCGGCGCCTGCTCGACATCGGCAACTTCGATGACTGCGTGCGGATTGCCCAGGGCAAGCGCGGCAAAACTCCACTGCTGCCCCTGCCAGGATACTTGATAGACATCTTGACGCTCATCAACGGCAAGGGGTATCTCGGCTGGTGCAAAGCGCGGCAAACCCAGCAGGGCGCGGGGGTTGCCCCGCTTGCCTTCGATCACCTCGATTGATCCGGCAGCGGTTGTCAACACGCAGCGTTCGTTACAGTGGTTGCGCAACCGCAGGTACTGATACGCGCAGCGGGCACCGTTTCCGCACTGAGCAACTTCGCTGCCGTCGGCGTTGAAAATCCGGTAAGGAAACGATCCGTCATCGGCAGCCGCACCGACGATCAACAACTGATCGCAGCCGATCCCGCAGCGGCGATCGGCGATGGCGCACACCGCCTGATGATCGGGAAAGCCGGCCGGCAGATTGGCTGCGGCCAGCACAACGAAATCGTTGCCCAGGCCGTGCATCTTGGCAAACTCGATCTCAGCCATACGGATTGGGCAAGCCGGCCGGCTGGGTCTTGAAGCGCCGGTGCATCAGGTAGTACTGAGCCGGATAGCTGCGCACCAGCGGTTCAAGCAGATCGTGAATCCGCTGCATCGCCCGGCTGTCATCGGCATCCGGATAGTCGGCCAGCGGAGCCTGCACCGATATGCTGTAACCGCCCAGCGGCCGCATCCGGCAAAAGCAGAAAAGCACCTGCGCACCGCTTGCGCGCGCGAGCCGCGGCAAGGTGGTCGCGACCGCAACATGCGGCACACCGAGAAACGGCAAAAAGACGCTCTTGCCGCGGCCGCCGAAATCCATGTCCGGCAGATAAAAAAGGCTGCGGCCGCTCTTGAGTCGGCGCAGGGCAGCGCGCATCCCGGCCAGCGAACCGATGTCAAGCTCGACGAAATCCTCACAGGCCCTGCTGCGGCACTCGTTTACCAGCCGCTCGAACGCGGCGCTGTGCTGCGGCTGGGCACCGGCGTCCAGCGGCTGTTCGAGACCGATGCGCACCGCTCCGAACTCCAGGCCGAGAAAATGCGGCACCACGATGATGGCCGGCTTGCCGCGCACAGCGCGCAGATGTTCAAGGCCGCTGATGTGCACCAGGCGGCGCAGCCGCCGAGCGGATGCAACCAGCAGGATGCCGTGCTCGACTATGAACCGGCCGAAGTACATGAAATGGATTAGCGCCTGCCCGGCGCGCCAGATCTGCGCCCGCTGCGGGAACATCAGCCGCAGGTTGACATGAACGATGCGTCGCCGCTTGCCGTGCAGCAGATAGCCAAACAGGCCGAGCACCGATCCCAAGCCTGCCGCCAGCGGTGCCGGCAGCCAGCCGCAGGCGGCCAGCACGGAGCGCAGGATGCCGGCACCCTTCAAAGGATGTCCTCGACGCCGAGTATCTCGTCGTGCTCGGCCGGCTCGGCACCCGGCATGTTCTCCTCGTAGAAATACTCGGCTATGGCGTCGGGATTGTCGTTGGTGGCAAGCATTCCGGTCTGAGGATTGATTTGCATCTGCACCACTCCCGACGGTGGATCGAAAGTTCCCTCGGCGCGGCCGGCCAATGCGCTGCGCATGTATTCGATCCAGATCGGCAGGGCAGCGCGGCTGCCGGTCTCGCGCTTGCCCAGCGAGCGGGGGGTGTCGAAGCCGACCCAGGAAACCGCAACGATTTCCGGATTGAAGCCGGCGAACCAGGCATCGCGAAAATCATTGGTGGTGCCGGTCTTGCCGGCCAGATCGGCGCGACCCAGTTCGCGCTTGGCGCGGGCGCCGGTGCCAGCCGAAACAACTGAACCAAGCAAATTGGCGATCATGAACGCGTTGCGGGTATCGATGATCCTGACCCGCTCAGCCGAATCGAATTCGGAACTGACCGGATTGCCGTAGTAGTCCTCGATGCGATCAATGAAACTGGGGGAAAGCAGATAGCCGCCGTTGACGAAGGTCGAATAGCCGGCCGCCAGCTGCAACGGCGTTCCCTCGCCGGCACCCAGGGCCATCGACAGATAGGGCGGGACGCTTTCTTTGACAAATCCGAAGCGCTGGATGTATTCGCTGGCGTAGAAAGGATCGATGGCGGAAAGCACCCGAATGGTGGTAAGGTTCTTGGACTTGGCCAGCGCCACCCGCAGGCGCAGCGGGCCTTCAAACTTGCCGTCATAATTTTGCGGTGACCAGCTGTCCTCGCTGCCGGTCTGCTCGGCGGTAAGGAAGAACGGCGCGTCCTCGATGATCGTCGCCGCAGTGAAGCCCTTTTCCAGCGCCGCCGAATAGATGAACGGCTTGATGCTCGATCCGAACTGGCGACGCGCCTGGGTAACATGGTTGTACTGGTTGCGGACGAAGTCAAAGCCGCCCACCATCGCCCGCACCTTGCCGTCGTAAGGTTCCATCGCCACCAGCGCACCCTCGACCCGCGGCACCTGCAAGATCAGCCAGTAGGGTTCTGCTTCCTCCCCGCCGCGGTTGCGCTGCTCGGCGTCAAGCCAGCGAATCATGCGCACCTGGGCACCCGGCGCAATCGGTGCCGCCGCCGAACCGCCGCCGCCGATATGCCGGCCGACATAGGCCAGACCGGGACCCGATACCGTAACCCGCTGGCTGCTGCCGAGCACCGCCTCGACCTGCTGTTTTGTCGCCGAGACGATTACCGCCGGTTCCAGTCCGCCCACCGGGCGCACATCGGCAATTGCCGCGGCGATCTGCTCGTCGCTCAGGCCGCTGATCTCGTGAAAGGCCTCGGCTCCCTCATAGTCGTCCGGATGCCGCAGGGTGTATTCGATCAAACCCAGGCGCAGCGCCCGGGTGGCGTTGCGCTGATCAGTGCTGTTGATCGAGGTGTATACCCTCAGCCCCAACTCGTAGGCGTCGTCTTGATACCTTTCGTAGAGAAACTTGCGCACTTCCTCGGCAACATAGTCGGCGGTTGAGGCGGCCGCGTTTTTGGTCGGACCGGACTCAACGATGGTCGGCAAGGCCGCGACGGTTGCCTCCTGATGCTGCTCACCGTTGATCGCGCCAACGGCCAGCATCCGGTCCAGCACATGCAGCTGCCGCTCCTTGGCCAGACGGGGGTTGCGCGCCGGATTGAGTCGGGAAGGCGCCTGCGGCAGGCCGGCGAGCACCGCGATCTCGGCGACGGTCAACTCATCGAGCTGCTTGCCGAAATAGGCACGGGCGGCGGCGGCGAATCCGTAGCTGCCGCGTCCCAGGTAGATCTGATTCATGTAGAACTCGATGATCCGGCGCTTGGAAAAGTG
>JAPORI010000086.1:2343-6435 GCA_026710225.1 Betaproteobacteria bacterium | reverse complement strand
ATCACGCTGAATCGAGCCAGTGGTTCCTCGGCCTTGCCTGATACCATTGTCACCACTTTCGCATCCGGTGCCCTGACAATTGTCCGCGTTGTGCAACCTCGTGCTCCCGGATTTCTGGAGTCTGGGGATACCAGCCGGCCGCCAATGTCTCCGTGGCCGCAAGCGACCAGAGATGCAATAACGTCCGACGACGGCATGGCGCTGGTGTTTGCAGTTGGCAATGACGGCACCAATGCCAAAAACGGCAATTTTTACGAACGGGCATCCTTTGCCCAATTGCCGGTTTCGCTGACCATAAGCGGCACCGTTCATGACGGCAGTTACCGCGGCGATGTCGGTGTAGCGGTCAAGTTCACGATAGCCAATGAACCGGACAACAATGCCAACCGCGCCTTTCCCCATTACCTGAGTTATCTGTGGCGTTTTTCCGGCCAGCAGTACCTGAGGCCTTATTTTCTGGCTGTTGCCGGCAGCCGCAACATCAACAACGGTACCGGAACAACCGTTGAGATCGATCCGCAAAGCAATGGCTGTGCATTTGCCCAGGAGCGTTGCCTGACCGCACCGGGTTGGCACGTGGTGCCGGTTTCCGATCGCATTGATGAGGAAAAGGCAAATTTCGGCTATTTTTTTGATACTTCCTACGCAGCCGGGTTTGTTGCCGGAGCGCTGGCCTTGCTCAAGGGCTACTTCCCCGAACTGAGTGCCGCGGCGGCAACCGAAATCCTGTTGGCAACCGCTGACCCGGCCGGCGACCCTGCCGTATACTGAAGAGGCCACCTGAATGTGGCAAAAGCGATGAGTCCGGTCGGCGAGTTGACCAGCAACCGTCTTGGTCAGGGGCCGCCGTTGGCCGGCTCCCGGCTGCACTTTTCCGCACCGCTGGCCGCACTGAGCCAAGCAGCCGGGGATGTGACCGGTTATGACAGTTTTTCCCGGCCGTTCCAGATACCGCTGGCGGGCCTGATCGCCAGCCAGCCGCACCGCTACACCGATCTCGCCGGGCAGGCGATCTGGCGCCGGCAGCGGCATAGTGCATCGGATGCGTACTGGAACTGGCAGCACAGTTTGGGCCGGATCGAGCAAATCGCGTTGCAGCCGTTGCCAGGATGGCAATTGAGCCACGATCTGTGTGCGCCCGAATGCGTCGATCAATCGGGGTTCATGGCCGGCAATCTGGAGTTGGCCAATGTGACCAGACTGAGCCGGGAAGTCCTCTCCGACGGTGCCTTGACCTGGCAAGCATCAACCGCCAGCGGCCTTGCCAGCCGGGCGCGCTTTTGGCAGTTGGCGTTGCGTTCCTCCCGGCAGCCGGTCGCCGGGGTCGAACTTGCTGTCGAGGCGGGTCTGACCGCCGAGAGGGACACCCTGCTTGGTTCTCAATTCGACGGTGCGTTTGCACTGCGGCAAGGGGCGCGCGCTCGCTTCGTCCATGTCGCAGCCCAGGTTTCGCTCAGTCACAATACCGATGTCCACGCCAGTTACGCTCAGGCTCAGGTCAGTGCAGCCGGCCTGTCTGAAGGTCTGGTAGCTGATATTTCCGGCCTGCGGGCCGATTCGCTGCGGCTGGGGGTGCGGCGGGGGAATCTGCTGCGCAGAAATGACAGTCTGGAGCTGGAATGGAAACTGCCGTTGGCAGCCACCGGCGGCAGGCTGTCGCTGCGCACCGGCGGTTATGACGCCGATGGCGTTTGGCGGATCGGGACCACCGACATTGATTTGCGCTCATCGCACCGGCCGCGCAGTTGGGGTGTGAGCTATACGATGCCGGTTGCGATGCTTGGCTGGCGCGGCTGGCTGGCGGCGGGTCTGGGGCATCGAAGTGCGGATTTTGCCTCCGAGCGCGATGGGCGGACATATTCGGCAAGCGTCAGCCTGCAACTGTAGGGTTGCCGCCTGATTTATAATCCCTTCCTCACCAGATGTCTTCTTCAGATAAAAACGAGGTTTCCGCGCCGCCGGAGTCGGCCGGCGGCAAGGGCACAGTGCAAATGTCCGAAGAGGAACGCAAGGCATTTCAGCAATTCAATGCAACCCTGAGCCGGATGGTGGGAGATGTGGTGCGGATGATGTCGATGCACAGTGCATATTGCCACATGTTCATGTCCGACATCCAGTGGCTGGTGGTCCCGCCGCTATTGGCGCATCAGTTCAAGATGATGGTGACCCATAACGAAGAGGTGCTCGGCTGCGTAATCTGGGCCGAGGTAACCGATCGGGTGCGCGACAGGATCAAGAAGGGGAGCTGGGCATTGCAGCCGAATGAATGGCGCGGCGGACCCAATGCGATAGTGATGCTGGTGCTGGCGCCGCCGGGCTCGAATCTGGAGGCGGGTTTTGTGCAAGAGGTCAAGAAGCAGCATTTTGCCCAGCGGCGTCTGGAGCTGGTCAGCTGGGCGCGCGGCAACAAGGCGGAACTGGTAGAGGTTGAAGCAGCAGCAAGGCAGGAAAAGCCTGAGGAAAGCGACGACGCTAGCAAGAGCTAGACCAAGCGTAGACATCATGAGCAATGGCCTGTTGGAGTCGTTGATGCTGGTAGTGCAGTTTTACAACCTGTCGGCGGATATCGGCTTCTTGCAGCGCGAGTACGACCCGGAGGGCAAGGGGTTTGACTCTACTGCCGGGGTCAGAGCGGCGCGCAGCGTCGGGTTTCGCGCCAAGCGCTCCAAACTCAATTTCCAGCGCGTCGAGCAATGGGCGCTGCCGGCGCTGATTGAAGGCAAGGACGGCAACTGGTTCGTGCTCGCCGGCTGCGGCAGCAGGGCTGATGATCCGGACAAGCGCCCCTGTGCGATCATCCACCGGCCGGGCGGATCGCCGGAGCAGCTTGCTTTGGAAGACCTGCAAAAGACGGTTACCGGCACCGCGATCTTCCTTACCCCCCGGGAAGCGGCCGCGGCCGGTCGCCGCCACTTCGATCTCTCCTGGTTCATGCCGATGATGGTCAAGTACCGGCACCAGATCGGAGAGGTGTTGCTGGCGTCGTTTTTCGTCAACGTGCTCGGCCTGGCGCTGCCGATAGTGATGCAGGTGATTTTCGACAAGGTGCTGGTGCACGGATCGACCAGTACCCTGACGACGCTGATGTGGGTGATGGTGGTGGTGACAATTTTCACGGTATTGGGCGGCATGCTGCGCGCCTATCTGCAAGATCATGCAACCCGGCGGATGGATGTCGAGTTGGGCAGTTCGGTTTTCCGGCGCCTGCTGTCGCTGCCGCAGGCGTATTTCGATACCCGTCAGGTTGGTCAGACAGTGGCGCGGCTGGGCGAACTGGACACGATTAGAGCCTTTCTGACCCAGGCGGCGCTGACCGCACTGCTTGACTTGCTGTTTGTGTTCGTCTATCTGCTGCTGATGTGGTACTACTCGCCGCTGCTTACCTGGATCGTGATCGGTTCGCTGTTGGTCTACCTGCTGGTTGCAGTATTCGTGGCGCCGCGCCTGCGCGCCCAGTTGCGCGCCCAGTTCGAGATTGCCGCCAAGCAGCAGTCGCTTTCGGTTGAGACGGTGGGCAGCATGAAGATGCTCAAGGTGTTCGGGATGGAGGCGCGCATGCAGTCGCGCTGGTCGGACCTGAAAGCGGAGCACGCAGTGCGTTCGTTCAAGGCCTCGCAGACGGCAAATGTCGGATCGCATCTGGTGCAGGGAACCAGTCAGTTCACGACGGTTGCGGTGATCGGGCTGGGGGTGCTGGAGGTGATCAAGGGATCGATGACCGCCGGATCGCTGATTGCGTTCAACATGCTGTCCGGTCGGGTTGCCCAGCCGATGCTGCGCCTCGGTCAGTTGTGGCAGGAGTTTCAGGAGGCGGGCCTGGCGATTGACCGGCTCGGCGACATAATGAATGTTCCGCCCGAGCAGGAGAATGTCGATTCAAGCCAGATGCCGGGGTTGCGCGGTGAGCTGGAGTTCAAGTCGGTCACCTTCACCTATCCGGGGCGGATCCAGCCGGCGCTCAGGGAAGTCTCCTTCCGGGTCGATCCCGGTCAGCGGATCGGGATAGCCGGGGAGTCCGGTTCCGGCAAGAGCACTCTGGCGATGCTGTCGGTGCGCATGTTCCTGCCCGACGAGGGGGCGATCCTCACCGAC
>JAPORI010000086.1:0-2333 GCA_026710225.1 Betaproteobacteria bacterium | reverse complement strand
ATCTGCGCCAGGTTTCCGCATCCTGGCTGCGCGCCAATTGCGGAGTGGTTTTGCAGACCAACGACCTGCTGTCCGGATCGGTGCGCGATGCGATTGCGATGCGCCATCCGTCGGTCAACGAGGGCAACATCATCGCCGCGGCCAAGCTCGCCGGTGCGCATGATTTCATCGTCAACGAACTTCCCAATGGTTACCGCACCGAAATCAGCGAACGGGGTGCATCGCTTTCCGGCGGTCAGCGGCAGCGGATTGCCCTGGCTCGCGCCTTGCTCGGTGGC
Organism: Betaproteobacteria bacterium; assembly: GCA_026710225.1. Lineage (GTDB taxonomy): Bacteria > Pseudomonadota > Gammaproteobacteria > Tethybacterales > Tethybacteraceae > JAPORI01. Next base: position 2,055 of record JAPORI010000086.1, on the reverse strand, counting down.
CCGAAAATACTGATCATGGACGAGGCTACCAGCGCTCTGGACTACGAATCGGAAAGCGCGATCATGGACAATCTCGATGAGATATGCTCCGATCGCACGGTGCTGATCATTTCCCACCGGCTCAATGTTCTCGCTGACTGCGACCGCATCCTGGTGATGCACGAGGGGCGGATAGTCGAGCACGGCAGCCATGCCGAACTGGTGGCAATGGGCGGCAGGTATTCCCGCTTGCATCAGTTGCAGCGGGGAGGATAGCATGGTTGGCGGCTGGGGCGAGGTTCTGCGCCGGTGTGCGGAAGTGTTTGCCGCCGCCTGGAAGCGGCGGCTTGACTTCAAGCAGATAACCCGCACCCGCAGCGAGGCCGAGTTTTTGCCGGCCGAGCTGGAGATTCTCGATTCGCCGCCCTGGCCGCTGGCGCGGGTGATCCTGTGGATGCTGATGCTGATTTTGGTGATCGCACTGGTCTGGTCGTATCTTTCCCGGATTGACATCGTCGCCTCGGCCCGCGGCAGCATAATCCCCGACAGCCGCACCAAGATAGTGCAGTCGGCGGTTGAGGGCAAGGTCGCCTCGATCGAGGTCGCCGACGGGGAGTCGGTCGAGGCCGGTGATGTGCTCATCAGACTCGATACGGTAAGCGCCCGCGCCGCCCATGACCGGTCAAGCACCGAGTTGCAGTCGGCGCTGCTGGGAGCGGCGATGGCCCGGCTGCTGGCGCAGATCGATTTTCAGGACCAGGCCACTTCCGCACCGCCGCAGCTGGCGCAGCTGGAAGAACTTGCCGAAGTCCCGGCTGCCCAGATCGCAACCCAGCAGAATGTTCTGGATGGCCTGTTTGAAAGACAGAAAGCCCAGGCTGAACAGTTTGCAGCCCAGCGCATGACCCAGCAGGCGGCGCTGCAACTTCAAGACGATCAGGCCGAAGCGACCCGAAAACTGGTCGATCAGGACAAGCAGATAATCGATTTGCAACTGGCCGGAGCCGATGAGCAGTTGGCCAAGGTCGAGGCAGAACGGCCGATGGTGCAAAGGGATGTCGATGCCTCCCGGACCTTGCGGGAGAGGGGGATAATCTCGCTGGGTGCCTTGCACGCCGCCGAGGCCAAGTTGCTGCGTCTGGAAGCCCGTTACGAGGAGTTGCTCAACAGCCGGGACAAGAATCAGGCCGAAGGCACCCGTCTGCTTGAGCAGCGGCGCCGGGAACTCAACCAGCATCTCAATCAGGCCGCCGAGATCAAGGCTCGTGTAGCCCAGTTGCAGACTTCCGAGAATCTGGCCCTGGCCGAGTTTCGCAGCCTGATGGCCGATCAGGCTGCCCAGCAGTCCAGACAGGCGCAGGCCCTGCAGCAGGAACTGATTCAGATCGAGCATCTGCTTGACAATCACGAGATAACCGCTCCGGAGGCCGGAGTTGTTGAGCAGCTGGTGGTGTATACCACCGGCGCGGTGCTTCAGCCCAGCCAGCAGTTGATGATGATCGTGCCGCGGCAGGCGGTGCTGATTGCGGAAGTGGAGATTCGCAACAAGGATGTCGGGTTCGTTGCCGATGGCGATGATGTAAGGGTGAAAGTCGATGCATTCACCTACACCAAATACGGCCTGGTTGAAGGAAAGGTAATTGATGTTGCCGACGATGCAATCGACCGCGAGGGGCTGGGGCCGGTTTTCAAGGCGCGCATCGAGCTTTTGCAAAACGAGATCCTTGTCGATGGCCAACCGGAACCGTTGCGGCCAGGCATGAGCATAACCGCCGAGGTCAAGACCGGTGAGCGCCGGGTGATCGATTTTTTCCTCGATCCTTTTTTGCGCACCCGCGACGAAAGCCTCAATGTGAGATAGGGTTGGTGTCTCTTGTCGCTGAGAACTACGGCTTCCGCTTCTCCGGACGCTGGCTCGATGTTGATCTGGCGGCCGATGGCGACGGCGATAGCTACCGCCTCAATCTAAAATTACGCTGAAACAGGTAGAGAAATTACTACTACCGGTTTCGCTGCGAGAGGCTTCTAATCCAGGCAGATTTGGAAGATAGACTAAAAATGCAAGGTGTTTTTAGA
>JAPORI010000108.1 GCA_026710225.1 Betaproteobacteria bacterium | reverse complement strand
CTGTTCAATCGTCATTTTGACACTCCTGACTTGCAAAACTGCCACACAGTCTGGCCTTGGCAATCTTTGAATACTCCAGACGATGAACACCGTCGTGGCAATTCATGGCCAGACCCTGTTCATCGGCTTCGGCAATCATGCCGGTATAGTTGTAGCGCCCGGCACAGGCCGATTTCAGCCGCACCTGCGCCTTCTGGCCGCAAAAACGAGCAAAGTGCCCCGGCTTGGTCAGCGGCCGATCCGGGCCTGGCGAGGAAATCTCCAGCCGCTCATAGGCTACCCCTTCGACCGGCAGCAGGTTTTCCAGATGCCGGCTGACCTGTTCGCAGTCGGCCAGAGCGATGCCCCGCTCGCAGTCGATTATGATGCGCAGCATGCCGCTGCGGCTGCGGGAAAAGTCAACCAACTCGTAGCCGAGCCCGGTCAGTGCATTGTCAAGTAATTGTTCCATCAAGCGATAATTCCTGTGCGACGGACCCTGGGGAATCCGCGTTACAGGTGACATGCCTGTGAGCACATCCCACAGGGAGCGTCGATGGTAGGGCTGATATTCTATCCGATTTTGGCAAAACCAGGTCGGCCGGGGGCTTGCATCCGCCTGAATCCACCCTCTGCCAAGCCTTTTGCCGCCAATTGAATGACTGTTTTAGCCGACAGGACTTCCCGGATGTGGCGGCAGCCGCTGGGGCTGCAAGTAGCGGCCAGCCCATAGAATACGGGCAGACAATGCCTGCTGGACCAAACCGATGAACTGCACCATATGCCTGTTTTCAAGAAACCTGCGCGTTGCAGACAACAGTTGCCTGGCAGCCGCCGGCAAGAGCGGACTGCCGGTTGTGCCGGTATACATTGATGACGGCCTGAGCGCCAGCCGGCGCAGCTTCGGGCAGCGCTCGCGCTGGTGGCTGGCCAAATCGTTGCAGGATCTAGACCGGGAACTGGAAAGATTGGGATCGCGGCTGATTGTCCGGCGCGGCAGCCTGGTCCGGGAAATTACAAGGCTGATTGGCGAATGCAATCCCGCCTCGCTGCATGTCATGCGCGACCTGCCCGGCCAGGCGGCGACGCTCGAACCGGTTTGTGCAAGAAACGATGTCCAACTTGTCGTTCACGACGACTTGCTGATGTTTGCCCCCGGCTCGATAGTCAAGCCGGACGGCAGCGCCTACAAAGTGTTCACGCCGTTTTGGCGCCGTTGCATGGCCACCCCGCCGCCGGCAAGGCCGCTGGCCACCCCCCGCACCCTAACCAAGCCGGCGAAATGGCCGGCTTCCCTGCCTTTGCAAAAATTGAGCCCGGATGCAGAAAAATCCGATGCGCAACTGGACAGATACGGGCAACAAGGCTCAAGAAGCGCTCTGGCGAAACTGCGCAAATACATCCAGCGGCACGCTGCCGACTACGGGAAACGCCGGGATCGACCCGATCTGCCGGATTCGACCACCCGGATTTCCGCCCATCTGTGCTTCGGGGAAATCGGCCCCCGCCAATTGTGGCACAGCCTGAATCCGGATACCGGCCAGGAGCCGGCCAAGGCACCCGAGTTGCTGCGCCAACTGATCTGGCGCGAATTTTGTGCCAACCTGCTCAATGATTTTCCCCAACTGCCCGAACGGGAACTGAACCCGGATTACACCTGCTTCGCCTGGCAAACCAGCGATCGGAAAGGCCTTGCCGCCTGGCAGCGCGGCAAGACCGGCATCCCGCTGGTCGACGCCGGCATGCGCGAACTGAACGAATACGGCTGGATGCACAACCGGGTGCGGATGGTGGTTGCATCGTTTCTGGTCAAGAACCTGCTCATCGACTGGCGGCTGGGCGAGAAATGGTTCTGGAACATGCTGGTGGACGCCGATCTGGCCAACAATGCCGCCAACTGGCAGTGGGTGGCTGGGTCCGGTGCCGATGCAGCACCTTTTTTCCGCATCTTCAACCCGGTCCTGCAGGGCCGGAAATTCGATCCGGCCGGCGATTACGTGCGCCGCTTTGTCCCCGAACTTGCCGGCCTGACGAGCAAATACATCCATGCTCCCTGGCTGGCCAGCCCAATCGAACTGGAGGCCGCCGGCATCAAGCTGGGACAGGATTACCCGCGCCCGATCGTCTCTCTGGCAGCAAGTCGCGAGCGCGCCCTGAATGCATACCGGAAAATGCGCACACACAAATCCAGTTGACCCACTCAGACTGTCTCCAACGAGGCGGCATGATGGCCAAATTCAAGCCCGAAATTTGGGGAGGTTAAGATATAATATAGCCTAAGTCATGGAAAACAAAGAAATCAGCGAAAAAATCTTTTCTGCTATTGAAAAAATAGCCGACAGGGAAAAACTGACTGTTGACAGGGACACTCACTTGATATAGCCAGGATCGATTTTGACTCCATAGGACTGTTTGAAACATGCCTGTATCTGGGAACCTTGGCTGATGAACTCGGTTTTGAATTCAATTGGCAACCGAAACAGACATTGTCAAGGGGAATATTTCAAGCCGCAGGTTCCTTGGCTGATGTCTTTCTAAAGCAGTTTTATCAAAACAAGAAACCATGATTTTTCTGCATCTTCAATCTGGTCCTGCTGGGTTGGCATTTGACCCGACAGGCTGATGAGCGCAGCCACCTTTGGAACTCGATAAAACACGAGGATATATTTCTACGCGCTGATGAATAAGCTTCTCAAGCCTGCTGGCATATGATTTGGAATTCGCCCAATAAAACTAGTGTGTAGTTCAGCAAATTCATGTTAGAATGGTCGTTTTTCCCGGCCCCAAGGAGAACACGCCCATGCCGCTCGGCCGCCCCACAGTACCAATCACTCTCGGCAACGAAGAGAAATCGCAGTTGCAGGGCATAGTCGCTTCCCGCTTATCTGGCCAAGGAGCGGCTCAGCGCACCCGCATCGTCAGCGCGCCTTCAAGCTATCCACTTATCCGAACTTGGCCGAGAAAGTCATTGACATCGTCGGGCTGTACATGAACCCGCCATACAATACTCTGGTGCTTTGCGTAGACGAGAAGACCCAGATGCAGGCCTTGCAGCGCACCCAGCCAATGCTGCCGCTGGGATTGGACTATATCGGGGGAGTTAACCATGACTACAAGCGGCACGGAACCACCCCCTGGTTTGCTGCCTTGAATGTTGCCAGCGGCGAAGTATTAACCCAATGCAGGAAACGCCATCGCCATCATGAGTTCCTTGCCTTCCTCAAGCACATTGACGACAGTGTCCCCAAGGATAAGGAAATTCATCTCATCATCGACAACTACTGCACACACAAGCACGCCAAGGTCAAGCAGTGGTTCGAACAACGCCCGTGCTACAAGGTGCAATTCACTCCCACCTACTCCTCATGGCTCAATCAGGTTGAACGCTTCTTCGGCATCATTACCCAGCAGGCGATCCGGCACTCTTCGGTCTCCAGCGTCAAGCAACTGATCGCCAGCAAGACCTTTAAACTCTACAACACCAAAGCCTCTCCTTTTGTCTGGCTTGCCGCTGCCATTCTTGCCAAGTTCGAGCGCCTGCGCAAGGTTGTTTCTCGCCAAAGCTAATTATGTTAAAAACTTATGGCTCGCTACACTAGAAAAAGCAAAAAGCAGAAAGCAGCGCAAAAAAAGCGCCCGCCCTTGCAGTTGATGCAGTATTGTCACAGCCAGGCGGTTTTGTTGGCAAGACGAAGCAGAGAGGATTTGTCCAAGGTGTGGCTGTCTAAAGATGAGCCAGTTTGGAAGTGGTTGCCATGGGTGCTGGCGGCAGCCTGGCTGCTGCGCCTGTTTGTTGGCCTGTCCGGCGACTATTTCTTGCGCGCTGATGAGATTAGCCAGTATCTGGAGCAGGCTCACCGGCTGGTGTTTGGCTATGGCTATATTCCGTGGGAATACGATGTCGGTGCCCGCCCTTGGCTGATAGCGGCGCTGCCGGCGCTGGTACTGCTGGTGTGCGATGCGCTCGGGCTAGGTCATCCGGATTTCTACATTCCGGCGGTGAAGGTTTTCAATGCCACCTTGTCGATGACGATCCCGTTCGGTGCATATGTGCTGTGCCGCCGACTGATAAGTGAGTCGGCGGCCAGGGCAGCCTGTCTGGTATGCTGCTTTTGGTACGAGTTCGTCGTGTTTGCTTCGCATGTGCTTGCGGAGACTTATGCGGCGGCGGCATTTTTTGCGGCAGCAGCGTTTTTGAAAAACCCGCTGGGGGTTGGGCGGGCTCTGGCGGCAGGTTTCCTGCTGGGGCTGACCGTTGCGCTGCGGGTGCCGTATGCTGTTTCGGTGGCTGGTTTCGGTCTGGTTCTGTTGCTGCTGCCGATCAGGCAAATTGAGCGCCTGTTGCTGATTTCCGGAGGTGCTTTGGCGCTGCTTGCGTGGGGGGTGCTTGACTGGATAACTTTAGGGGGTGTGTGGTCGAGTATATTGACTTATGTTTCAGAAGTGCGGGAGCCTTTCTCTAAACTTGTCCAGTTTAGAGGTGAACAAGTTTTTAAATACAAGATTGAGCTTATCTTCTGGCCGAGTCTGGGTTTGATGTTGGTTGGCATTGTATGGTCGGCATGGCGATGCTGCAAACTGCTGCCACTTTCAATGGCTTTGCTGCCATCTTTGGCGGTGCATTTTCTGCCGAAACAAATTGAATACACAAATTTCTATTTGCTGGTTGTTCTGGCGGGCATATGTATGGCGGATATGCATGTATGGCTGGCATCGGCTAGTTTCAAACTGTTCAAGTTCAGAGTGCAACCTGGATTGCTGAGCAAAATTTCTCTGGCTGCACTGTCCTTTGCAAGTCTGGCAGGCATGATGCCAGGGCACAAGCATACGACATTAGCGCGTAGTTCATATCTCTTTGATGCTAATCCTTACCTGCAGACATACCGGCTGCTTGCCAAACTTCCTGACGATCAGGTGGCCAGCGTGCTGTTTGATGTTCAGGATCTGGTTACTTCCACAGGTCAGTACTATTATCTGCACCATGATGTCGGTGTGTATTTTCCCTGGACCTACGAAGAGCACCGGAATCTGGTTGAGACAATAGATTTCCGAGAGAGCATGTCGCATGTCATTACCTATGTTCCGCAGTGCTTTCCCGGCTTTGCACCGATCGGCCAGTTTGCCAACCTGTGGATAATGGAAAACACCAATCTGGCCGCAGCTGTGTCGCCGCCGCATCCGAGCCGAGTGTTAGAGTTTTTCACCATTGATGCTGAATTGCTTAGCTATTTTGCTAGCAATGTCAAGCCGTTTCAGAAGTGGGTTGGAAAATGCAGTCGCGGCTGACCGGTAAAGCAATACATGTTTGCGACTGTGTCTGAGATAACTGTTCAGATGAAATGGTGCTGACTGGCTGTGGCGAAAAGAACTGAGCGCCGCAGCTTGCAGGTTGGCGCACATCATGCCGGCCAGCGCATTGACAATTTCTTGCTGCGTGAACTTAAAGGGGTGCCGCGGCCGCTGGTCTATCGGCTGCTACGCAAGGGCAGCATCAAGATTGCAGGCGGCAAGAAAGTTCGTCCCGACCAGCGCGTCAAGCAAGGCGATCTTATTTTGCTGCCGCAACTTGCGCTTTCCCGGCCTGATAATCCTGAGGCACCGGCAGCACCCGAGCCGCCGGTGCTGCACGAGTGTGATGACCTGATTGTCTTTGCCAAGCCGGCTGGTCTGGCTGTGCACGGCGGCAGCGGCATCGGCAGCGGCCTGATCGAGCGCCTGCGCAAGAGCCGCGCCAGTGAACGCATCGAACTTGCCCACCGGCTTGACCGGGACACTTCCGGGGCGCTGGTGGTCGCCAAGACCCGCGCTGGTCTTATCGATTTTCACCGGCAACTGCGCACCGGGCAGGTGCGCAAGGCATATGTTGCGGTTGCTTTTGGAAAGTGGCGCATCAGCATGAAAGTGATCGATGTGCCGCTGCGCAAACTCACTCCGGACGGGCCCGGTAGCCGGCGGGCGCGCATTGACCGGGTAGACGGCAGTTGCAGTGTTACTCGCAGCAGATGCCGCCAGCAGTTGCAGCAGGCAGCCCTGCTTGATCTGGTGCTGGTTACCGGCCGCACCCACCAAGCCCGGGTTCATCTTGCCCATGTCGGGATGCCGATAGTCGGCGATCGCCGCTATGGTGATTTTGCCGCCAATCGCAGGGTCGCCGCCGCCGGCTGGCGGCGGATGTTTCTGCACGCGTACAGCCTGCAATTTTCACTGCCCGGCGGCGAGCAGGTGCGCATCAGCGCGCCGCTGCCCAGGGAGTTTGCGCAACTTTGCCAGTGGCTGGACGCCGAGGCTGGCTAATCCGAATTTGTGGCTTTGGCAGCGGCCAGTCCCAGTTCGGAAAGTTGTCCGGAGGCAACCGTTTCCGGAGCGCCGGTGAGCAGGCAGGCACCACATTGCGTCTTGGGAAACGAGATCACATCGCGGATTGAGACGGAACCGGCAGAGCATGCGGCCATCCGGTAGAAG
>JAPORI010000146.1 GCA_026710225.1 Betaproteobacteria bacterium | reverse complement strand
CGATGCACCAGGATTACCTGGGCGCAGATGTTGGCCAGAAACAGCGCCTCTTCCACCGCGGTGTTGCCGCCGCCGATCACCGCAACCGTCCGGTTGCGGAAGAAGAAGCCGTCGCAGGTAGCGCAGGCCGACACCCCCTTGCCGCGGTAGCGCTGCTCGGAGGCAAGACCCAGATAGCGAGCCGAGGCGCCGGTCGCGATGATCAGCGCATCACAACTATAGTTGTCGCTGCCGCACAGGCGATGCGGGGAGCCGAAGGTAACCTCCTCGACATGATCGCTGACTATGTCGCAGCCAAACCGGCGGGCATGACGATCGAAGCGCTCCATCAGTTCAGGGCCCTGGACGCCGTCGGCGTCGGCCGGCCAGTTGTCAACATCAGTGGTGGTGGTCAACTGCCCACCCGGCTCGATCCCCTGGATTACCAGCGGCGCCAGATTGGCCCGGGCGGCGTATATCGCCGCGGTGTTGCCGGCCGGCCCGGAACCGACTATGATCAGGCGCCGATGCGCGACTTCAGCCATCGCCAAAACTGACTGCTTGCAAACTGTCGGCCGCCCAATTCATTCCAATCGCAGCGATTTTAACCGGCCCATGCCGCGCCGGGCGTAAAATCTCATTCATGAGAATTCCCGCCCTAGTGGCCGCATTAGCCATTGCGAGCCTGGCGCCGTTGCTGCCGGCTGGTGCCGACTTGTACTGGTGCACCTCCGGCGACACTTCCCGGCTGACCAGCGAACCGGTCGCCAACGCCAAATGCAGGCTGGTGGACAAGAACCCCAAGGCCAAGGCGGCCGACAAGCCGGCCAGCAAAGCCAACAAGAAACTGCGTCCCTACAGCCGCGACTTTCCGCGGGTTACCGCCAAGGTGCAAAAAGAGCGCGATCTGACCCGCCGCCAGATCCTCGAATACGAAATGCTCGAGCAGCGCCGCAAGCTGGAAATGGTGCAGCAGGTTCTTGAAGGCCCCCAGGCGCGCCGCAACGCCCGCGTCGCCAAGGAGTACAGCATCCGCTCGAACATTCACGAACTGAACATCATCGCCATCCAGCAGGAAATCGATCGGCTTGACTAGGCGCATCTTTTCTGTCCATTTGGCAACCGGCCTGCAATGCTAGCGATTCCGGCAATCGATCTTTGCGACGGAGTCTGCGTCCGTCTCCAGCAGGGCGACTTTGCCCGGCGCACCGACTATTCATCCGATCCCGAGCAGGTAGTGGAGCGCTTCGTTGCCGCCGGTGCAACCCGGATCCATGTCGTCGATCTCGACGGCGCCAAGGACGGCCAACCGCAAAACCGCCCGGCGATCAGAAAAATCGCCCGCGCTGCTGATGCCGGTGGCGCCACCATCCAGCTCGGTGGCGGCCTGCGCAGTATGGCCAGTCTCAGCGATGCGATCGACTCTGGCGCATCCCAGCTGATTCTGGGCAGTTCGGCAATCGCCGATTTCGAATTCTTCCGCAGCGCCTGCACAAAATTCACCGGGCAAATCCTGCTCGGTCTCGATGCCCGCTCCGGCAAGCTTGCCAGCGACGGCTGGCTGGCAAGCAGCCGCGCTGATCCACTTGAGCTGGCTCAGCGCGCTGAGGCTGCCGGCTGCGCGGGGATCATCCACACCGACATCAACCGCGACGGGATGCTGGCTGGCTCCAATCATCAGGCAACCGCGCAACTGGCCGCGGCTGTTGAATGCCCGGTCTTTGCCAGTGGCGGCTTCGCGCATGTTGACGAGTTGGCGCAGTTGGCGCAACTGAAAATCGCCGGCGTGATCATCGGCAAGGCAATTTATGAGGGCAAGATCGACTATGCCGATGTTGCCCGTAAGGCGAAACTGCTGCAATGAACGCCAAGCGCTTTATCGACAACATCGATCCGGCCCTCACTGCGATCGAGCCCTATACGGCCGGCAAGCCGCCGCCGGAAAATGCCGCAGGCGGCGCAGCGCTCAAGCTTTCCGCCAACGAAAATCCGCTCGGCGCCGGCCGCGCCGCCCTCAATGTGCTTGCCGAGCCGCCGCCATTGCACACCTATCCGGATGCATCGGCCAGCCGGCTGCGCGCGGCAATTGGCGAGCAAATCGGGGTGGCGGCCGCCAACATCGTGTGCGGCAACGGATCCGGTGAGTTGATCATGCTTGCCGCCCAACTCGCCCTGCGCCCGGGGCGCAAGGCGGTAATGTCCGAACACGCATTCGTACTCTACCGGCGCGCCTGTATTGCCTGCGGCGGCGAGCCGGTTGCAGTTGCCACAGCCAGGTTCGGACATGATCTGGACGCGATGGCAACAGCGGCCGATGATCCGGATGTCGCAATCGTGTTCGTCGCCAATCCCAACAATCCGACCGGCAGCTGGCACGATGCCGATGCAATCAACAACTTCATCGCCAAGGTACCGGAGCGGGTGCTGATAGTCTTGGACGAAGCCTATCAAGAATACGCCGGCGAGCCGGCCGAGTTGATGCCGGGTGCGGCGCTGGCGCGGGAAAACCTGCTCGTCACCCGCACCTTTTCCAAGATTCACGGTCTGGCCAGCCTGCGCGTCGGCTATGCAATCGCCTGCGACGAAATCTGCCAGCTGCTCAATCTGGTCGGGCAGCCTTTCCGGGTAAACGCCTTCGCCCAAGCTGCCGCAACCGCGGCGATTGCCGATCACGAACATGTTTCACTCTCGCAGCAAACCAACCGCGCCGGTCTCAGTCAACTGGCCGCCGGACTGGCCAACCGCGGCTATCAGACCATGAACTCACAGGCAAATTTCATTGCCTTTGCCGCCGAAGATTCGGCAGCGGTTTTTGATCAGCTCGCCGCCGGAGGGGTGATGGTGCGTCGCATCGATGAATACGGACTGCCCAACTGGCTGCGGGTAACCGTCGGCACCGAAGCCGACAACGAAAGGTTTCTGCAACTGCTGCCGGTACAGCGCCGATGAGCACTACCGCCAACCAGCCAATCGGCGTACTCGGCATCGGGCTCATCGGCGGATCCTTCGCCCTGGCCCTGCGAAGCTCGGGGCAAAAAATAATCGCCTCCGACAGCAGCAGCGAAGCCTGTCGGCAGGCGCTTGAGTTGGGAGCCGCCGATGCCGCCAGCGGCGATCTTGCCGCTCTGGCTGAATGCAGCGCGGTGTTGATCGCAACGCCGCCGGGTGCCTTTGCCCGGGCACTGGCCGCCGCCGAGAGCGCCGGTGCGCTGGAGACGGCGCAAGTGATCTTCGATGCCGGCAGCAGCAAGCGGCAAATCACCGCCCAGGCCGCGGAAATTCTCGGCGAGCGCTACCGGCGCTTCGTCGCCTGTCACCCGATCGCCGGCACTGAACTGTCCGGAGTGACCGCCGCCCGCGCCGATCTTTTCGCCAACCGGCAGGTAATCGTCTGCCCGGATGCGCAAACCGATCCGGCGGCGCTGGCTAGAGCCGAGCAATTGTGGAGCGCTGCCGGCGGCCAGATCGAAAGGATGGACTCCTGCGAACACGACCGGCTGTTCGCATCAGTAAGTCACCTTCCCCATCTGCTTGCCTACGCACTGGTCGAGAGCCTGTTCAACTCGCCGGACGCGGAGCAAATGCGCCAGTTCGCAGCCAGCGGCTTTCGCGACTTCACCCGCATTGCAAGTTCGAATCCGGACATGTGGCGCGATATCTGCCTGCAAAACGCTGGCAACATAATCGCCGCTCTCGATCACTACTGCGCTCGTCTTGAAGATCTGCGTCAGGCGATCGAGAATCAGGATGCCGAGAAACTGCATCAACTGTTTGGCCGGGTGCGCGAACTGCGCAACAGCTGGCTTGCCGAGCAAAAATTCGATGAGTAGCTGGATCGCCGAACCGGCCGCCAAACCGTTGCGCGGCGAATTGCGGGTGCCGTCCGACAAGTCGATTTCGCACCGGGCGGTGCTGCTCGCCGGCCTGGCGCAGGGAAGCAGCGTAATCGAGCAGCCATTGCTCGGCGAGGATGTCCTGCACAGCATTGCTGCCATCGAAGCGCTGGGTGCGCAGACCAGCCGGCAGGGAGCGCGGCTGGAGATCACCGGCTGTCGGCAGCCGCTCTCGCCGGCAGCACCGATATACTGCGGCAACGCCGGCACCCTGATCAGGCTGCTGGCCGGATTGATCTGCGGCCGGGGGATCGACTGCGTGCTTACCGGCGACGCATCGCTGAGCCGGCGGCCGATGGGCCGGATAGCCGAACCACTCAACAAGATGGGTGCGGAAATTGCCACCACCGCGGCCGGCACACCGCCGATCACCGTCAAGGCGGTAAAGGGTCTCGCCTCGATCGAATACAAAATGCCGGTAGCCAGCGCCCAGGTCAAGTCGGCGGTGCTGCTCGCCGGCCTGGTTGCCGAGGACGGTGCGACCGTGATCGAACCGGCACCTTGCCGCGATCACACCGAGCGGATGCTGCCGGCATTCGGAGCTCAGGTAACCCGCAACGGACAGGTTGTCCATGTGCAAAACTGTCCGGCCCTGCAGCCGGTGCAAATGAGCATTCCGGCCGATCCGTCTTCGGCCGCCTTCTTCGTCGCCGCCGCGAGCATGGTCAAGGGATCCGACTTGCTGCTCAGGGAAGTCGGCATCAATCCAACCCGTACCGGTGCACTCGAACTGCTGCGGCGGATGGGTGCCGACATCGAGATCGTCAATCAGCAAAAGATCGGCGAAGAACCGGTAGCCGACATCCGGGTGCGCGCCGAACCGTTGCGCGGTATCGAGATCGGTGCCGCCGAGGTCCCGGCCGCGATCGACGAGTTGCCGGTGCTGCTGGCCGCCGCAGCCACCGCATCCGGCACCACCATCGTCTCTGGCGCCGCCGAACTGCGCGCCAAGGAATCGGATCGCATCGCGGCAATGGCGGCGCTGCTGGCCAATCTGGGGATAGCCTGTCAGGAGAAGCCGGATGGCATCGTTGTAGAAGGTGGCCAGCCGACTGGCGGCGAAGTGGATTCGCAAGGCGATCACCGCATTGCGATGGCTGGAGCGACGCTGGCGCTATGCTGTGATCGGGAGGTAAGAATCAGCGACTGCGCCAATGTTGCCACCTCATTTCCCGGCTTTGACCAGCACGCCGCGGCCGCCGGCTGGAAGATCCACCCGTCCGGGCCTACTCCCACATCTTGATCGTTGCCAATACCGAGCCGAGCACCTCGAACTCACCGGCCTCAGCGACAAACGGCGCGTAGATTTCGTTGTCGCTGCCCATCCAGATGCCGCCTTTCGGACGCGGCTCGCAGCGCTTGATTACCAACCCCTCGTTCATCCGCACCACCCGCACTCCTTCGCCGCGTGATTTCTCGCCCTTGTTGAACAGCAGCAGATTGCCCGGCTCGATCGCCGGCAGCATGCTGTCGCCAACCGTCTTGATGATCGCCAGATTCGCCTGGCCATAGCGATCAGCCCAATTGCGCGATATCCACAGCCACTTTTCATCGTCACTCCTTTCAACCAGTTCGGCCCCGCCGGAGTCTCTGGCTTCGATATCGTAGCGAGGCACCGGCAGCAGACCGCTGACCTCGGCAATGCCCGCCGAGATCGAAGCAAGCATGTGTCGGTCGCCATACTCCCGGGCCGCGCCCGGCCGACCGGCCAGCCAATCCAGACTCACTCCGGTTGCATCGGCGATCTCGAGCAACTTGGCGCCACCGGGAGTCGAGGAACCGTTCAGATACGAGTAGACCATGTCCTTGGCAACTCCGGTAACGTCGGAAAACTTGGCCACCGAGACAAATTCCTCCTCGATCAGCGACATGATGCGCTTTGCCCAGATCCTGTCGGAAGTTTTCTGTTTTTTGGATTTTTTCATTGAATAATGTATAATTTCCTACTCTATGGGAAATATGCGGAAAAAATATGGAAAAAATTCCTCCCCATATTTTAGCCCCGCCTCTTTGCGGCGGGCGCGCCGGCTGCTTGCTGAAAGCGGACTTTCCCACCGCGAGTTTGCCGATCGCATCGGAGTGAGCATCAATCCCATCCGCGATCTGCTATATGGACGAGTTGCCGGAATGCGCGGCAATGCCCATCGGGCCGCGGTCTCACTCGGCCTGAAGAGGAATCCGGACAAAACGCCGCTGCCGCCGCTGACCGCCAAGCGACCGCATCCGATAAAGCCGCGCAAGCCCAACGCCCACGAATTGTGCATAATCGACATTCTCCGCCGCTGCCGGCAGACTGCCAAGCGTTTCTCGCTGCTTGACCGGCACGGCCTGAACATCCTGCCGATATCGGCAGCCGAACTGGCACGCATCCACGGCTTTGATGCCAACAAGGTCGAAATCGCCTTTGCTCTCTATCTGGGTCGCACCGATCGCATCCCGATTAGAGGCAGCGAATCCTGGCTGATCATGTTCGCGGCAAGTTGCCAGGCCGGCGGCGAGGTCTGCAAGGGCATGGCTGCGCAAATACAGGCGCATCTTGCCAGATGGGAAAGCCATATCGAATAGCACAACCGGCCGCGGAAAGGCGCTCCTGCTGCCGGAGACGATGCTCCGCATATTGGAACCGCTAGCCGGGAATCCGGCCGGAAAAATGGCGGAGAGAGAGGGATTCGAACCCTCGATACGCTTGTGACGTATACACGCTTTCCAAGCGTGCGCCTTCGACCGCTCGGCCATCTCTCCGCAAGGAGCGCATTTGCTGCACCCTAGTCCTAGTGTATCTCG
>JAPORI010000084.1 GCA_026710225.1 Betaproteobacteria bacterium | reverse complement strand
CGGATTTGTTGCCGAAACATCAAAAAATGAGATTCTGCTGACGCCTTCCTTGTTTTTGAAGCCAGCAAATATTCTGATCCGATCGCCAAGCAGGATAGGTGTCGGAACCATAAGCGAATGCCCCGCCCACACTGATCTCTTGTCAGTCTTGAATACAAGACCTTTTTTAATCCATTTTCCTTCTATTGTCATGCCATCATTCTATTATATGGCGGCTCCGAGCCAGCTCAGTAACTTGCAAGCAATCTGATCTGGATGCGCTGTTGGATTCTTTCAAGTACCTTGCCGACCCAGAATTACATCCAGCACGAAAACGGTTCCCATGTAACTGAGCAGCAGAAACAGCCCGGCGGCGGTCAGCCAGTGCAAGGCGGTGTTGCCGCGCCAGCCCCACAGCAGCCGCCCGGCAATCAGCACCAGGCTGGCCAGCCAGGTCAAAAGCGCGAAAAGATGCTTGTGATTGAAATCGAGCAACGGCGCTTCGGCTACATAATTGAGCACGATCCCGGAAGCAAGGGTGGCGGTAAGCAGCGCAAAGGCAAAGTAGATGGTTGCAAACGCGCTGGATTCCATTTGCAGCAGCGGCATATTCCCTTCCTCTGGCTGCCGGGCATCGGCAGTACGCAGGCTGCTGATTGCCCAATGAACATCCAGCAACTGGGCAATCGCAACCGCAAAGCAGGCATAGGACAAGGCAGCCGGCAAGGCATGGCCAATCCACAGCAACGAGGCATCCGCCAGCACATGGCCGGGCAGCGGCAGCAGTGCCATCAATGCCGCACCGGATGCAAACGCGGGGATGATGCGCCAAGATCGCACAAAGCGTAACCGGAAATCGATTACCAGCAGCACTGCGGCGGCCAGCACGGCAAAGACGGCGGCGATATGCCCGATGTGGAAGCTTGCCGCCAGCTGGGTGCGGGCTGCAAACAGAGCCAGGCAAACCAGTCCAACCCCGGCGCCGGCCAGGGGCGCCGGCCAGCCGGCCTTGATTCGGGCAGCGCAGACGGCAAAACACAGGGCGGCGCCGGCAAAAAGGATAGAATCCATATTTTCAAGGATAATTCAGTAGTAATGGCAACAAGAACATGCTCGAGAGCGTAACCAGTGGTCTGACCGGCATTTTAAGGAAAGTGCGCGGCCAGGCGCGTCTGACCGACAAGAACATCGGCGAGAGCGCCGATCAGATCCGCGACGCCCTGATTGATGCCGATGTCGCGCTCGAAGTCGCCGAAGAGTTCATCACCAGGGTCAAGCAGCGGGCGCAGGGAAAGGAAGTGCTGGAAAACCTGTCGCCGGCGGAAGCCTTTGTAGGGGTTGTCCATCAGGAACTCACCGACTTGTTCGGCCAGCAAAGCGCCCCGGTTTCGATGCCGCTGGTGCCGCCCTGCCCGATTTTGCTCGTCGGCCTGCAAGGCACCGGCAAGACGACTTCGGCGGCCAAGCTCGCCTTGCACCTGCGCGAGCGCAAGCACCGGGTGCTGGTTACCTCAACCGATGTGCGGCGGCCGGCGGCGATTGAGCAGCTGCGCCAGTTGTGCGCCGGAAAGAAAATCGACTTTCACGAGCCGGAAGGCGAAGCCGGTGATCCGCTTGATCGGGCTCGGCAGGCGCTCAAAAGCGCCAACAGCAAGTTGTATGACTACCTGATAATCGACTCGGCCGGCCGCAATGTTGCCGATGTGGAGTTGATGGACGAACTCGAATCGCTGTCCAAGGCGACCCTGCCGGCCGAAACCCTGCTGGTGCTGGATGCTACCCAGGGGCAAGAGGCGCTGACCACCGCCAGGGCCTTTGACGAGCGGCTCGCCCTGACCGGCCTGGTGATGGCCAAGATGGATGGCGACGCCCGCGGCGGAGCCGCCCTCTCCGGCCGCCGGGTCCTGGGAGTTCCAATCAAGCTCATCGGTACCGGCGAGAAGATCGATGCGCTCGAGCAGTTTCATCCGGAGCGGATGGCCTCGCGGATTCTGGGCATGGGCGACATAGTAAGCCTGGTCGAAAAGGCCGGCAAGCACGCCGACAAGGCCAAGTTAACCAAACTGCATCGCAAGCTCACCCGCAAGAAGAGCCCGGGGCTGAGCCTGGGCGACATGATCGAACAACTCACCCATGCCGACAAGATAGGCGCCCTGGCCGACATGAGCGACAAGCTTCCCGGTCAGGCAGCCAATGCAGTGCAGAACTTCGCCGAAAACCCGAGTGCGATCAGGGGCATGGAGGCGATCTACCAGTCGATGACTCCCCTGGAACGCCGGCTGCCCAACATCCTCAAGGCCTCACGCAAGCGGCGGATCGCCGCCGGAGCCGGAGTTGACGTGAACAAGGTCAACCAGTTGCTGGTGCAGCACGCTCAGGCCAACAAGATGATGAAGCGAGCGGCGAAAAATCCCAAGGCGATGATGCAGATGCTACGCAACATGACCGGGGGTCGTTGATGGGCAGCCCGGCGATTGCGGTTGCCGATCTGCACAAGGAATACAAGGACTGCAAGGCGGTTGCCGGGGTTTCCTTCACCATTGAACAAGGCGCCTTTGTCGGGCTGCTGGGACCCAACGGTGCCGGCAAGACCACGATCATATCTATTTTGGGCGGCCTGACCGGCAAGTCGTCCGGCAGCGCCCAGGTTATGGGGCACGATCTTGCATCCGCTCCGCTTGCCGCCCGGCGCAGCATCGGCATCGTTCCCCAGGAACTCGTCTACGATCCGTTTTTCAAGACCCGCGAATACCTGCGCCAGCAGTCCAGTTACTACGGAATATTCAACAACGACAAGTGGATTGATGAGTTGCTTGACGAGCTCGGCCTAACTGAAAAGGCCGACACCAACACCCGCGCCCTGTCCGGCGGCATGAAGCGGCGGCTGATGGTCGGGCTGGCTCTGGTGCACCAGCCGCCGGTGGTGGTGCTCGATGAGCCCACTGCCGGGGTTGACATCAATCTGCGCCTGAATCTGTGGAAGTTCATCCGGCGCCTCAACGAAAACGGCACCACCGTCTTGCTTACCACCCATTATCTGGATGAGGCCGAGGAATTGTGCGATCGGATCATCCTGCTCAACAAGGGCAAGGTCATAGCCGATCAACCAACGGTCCAGTTGCTGGAATCAGCCGGCGGCAGCCGGCTCGCCCTGCATCTGAGGGTTGCCGGCGAAGCCGAGTTGCCCGGCGAAATCGATGCACTGTGCCATCGCGGCCGGCGGCGACAGGATGCCAGCGGCCGGCAGGTGCTGGAACTGGAAAACTATGCCCAGATCGAGCAGGTGCTCGCCTGCCTGCGCACCCACAATCTTGCAATTGCGGAAATGGAGATTGCTCCGCCGGATCTGGAGGATGTCTTTCTGGAGCTGACCTCCGACAAAGGAGCAAGCCAGAATGCTTGAGCGGCTGCTGCCGGGATTTCGCGGCTTGTTCTACAAGGAGACGATCCGCTTCATGAAAGTTCCGATCCAGACGCTTGGAGGACCGGTACTTGCATCGATGCTGTTCATCTTCGTCTTCTCGCATGTGCTCGGCGCCCGCAATGTCGCTTTCGCCGATATCGGCTACTTCACCTTTCTCGTTCCCGGCCTGGCCGCAATGACTATGCTGCAAAACGCGTTTGCAAACTCAAGTTCGAGCATGATCCAGTCGAAGATAACCGGCAACATCGTAATGCTGCTGCTGCCGCCGATCTCGCCGCTGTCATTCTTCCTCGCCTATCTTAGCGCAGCGCTGCTGCGGGGAGTGATCGTCGCATTGCTGCTGCTGGCCGGCGGGGCGCTGTTCGAAGTGCCTTCCCTGCCCCACCCGTTGTGGGCGCTGGCCTTTCTGATCATCGGCGGCGTGGCGACCGGCGCGATGGGGATAATAACCGGGGTGTACGCCGAGCGCTTCGATCAAATTGCCCTGTTCCAGATGGTTGTGATCATGCCCCTGACCTTCCTGTCCGGGGTCTTCTACTCGATCCACTCGCTGCCGCCGCTGTGGCAGACCATCACCCGTCTCAATCCCTTCACCTATTTCATTGACGGCTTCCGCTACGGATTTGTCGGCACTTCCGACAATCCGATTCTGCTTTCCCTGCTGGTAACCACAGCAATGGCGCTGGTGCTGTCGGCAATCGCCTGGAAAATGATTGCCTCCGGCTGGAAGATCCGTTCCTGAAGCCAATAAGAATGCCTAGCGCCGAAGATGTAAGGGACTGGATAGCCGCAGGACTTGAATGCGAGCATCTTGATGTCTATGGTCCGGACGGAGTGCACTTCGAGGCGCTGGTGGTAAGTTCGGCGTTTGTCGGCGTAAATCGGGTTGGCCAGCACCGGCTGGTCTACAAGGCGCTAGCCGGGCGAATGGAAGAGCAAATTCACGCCCTGGCACTCAAGACCATGACCCCGGAAGAATACCGAGAATCGACAACCAATGGCTGAACGCCCGGCTGCGCTGCGCATCACCGGCGGCCGCAAACTGCGGGGCAAGATAACGGTAAGCGGCTCGAAAAACTCGGCCCTGCCCTGCCTGTTTGCCTCACTGCTAACCGACGGCCAATGCCAGTGGCGACGGGTACCCCGGCTTTCCGATGTTGAAACTGCGCTGGCTATTTTGCAAAGACTTGGCAAGAGCATCGATTGGCGTGCCGGCACCCTCAGCGCCGGCAAGGCGGCGAGAAGCGGCACCCTCAATCCGGATCAGGCCCGTTCGATGCGCGCCTCGATCCTGGCCTTGGGGCCGCTGCTGGCAATCGGCAAGAAGGTTATCCTGCCCCTGCCCGGCGGCTGCGACATCGGTTCCCGGCCGATTGCGGTTCATCTTGCAGGACTTGAGAAATTGGGCGTAACTATCTGTATTTCCGGTGGATTTGTCAAGGCAGCACCTCCGAAAAGATTGCGCGCCGCTCATATAGTGCTCGATGCTCCCTCGGTTACCGGCACGGAAAACCTGATCATGGCCGCGACATTGGCCCGCGGCAACACGGTAATCGAAAACTGCGCCTGTGAACCGGAAATAGTCGATCTGTCCCGGATGCTGGAGGCGATGGGTGCCCGCATCGAGGGGGCTGGAACCGCCACGGTAACCATCGAAGGGGTTACCGCCCTGGGCGGCTGCCGACATCTGATCATGGCCGATCGCATCGAGGCCGGCACCTATCTGGCGGCGGTAGCGGCGGCCGGCGGCTCAGTGGAACTGCTCAAGGCTGATGCCTCGGTGCTGGGCGCATTTTTAGCCAAACTCGAGGAGATGGGAGTTGCCATTGAAGCCAAACCCGGCTCTATTCGGGCGAAAGCCTCCGGGCGGCCGATCGCAACCGGCTTTGAGACTGCCCCTTATCCGGGCTTTCCCACCGATTTGCAGGCGCAACTGATGGCGGTCAACTGCATCGCCCGGGGCAAGGCGGCAATTGTCGAGCGCATCTTCGAGCGCCGCTTCCGCCACGCCGACGAATTGGCCCTGCTCGGTGCCGACATCCGGCTGCGCGGCAACCAGGCGCTGGTGACCGGAGCTGCCAAACTGCAAGGAGCCCGCACCGAAGCGACCGATTTGCGCGCTTCGGCCTCTCTGGTGATTGCAGCTCTGGCCGCTTCCGGCGATACGGTGATCGGCGGCCTGCACCATCTTGAACGCGGCTATGAGCAACTGCCGCGCAAGTTGCGCAGCATCGGCGCCCAAATCCGCAGGGTGCGCCTGCCCTACTGCTAGCAATCTGCCCGACAAGTAAACAGTTCAGCGAATCCGGTTTTCAGGATTCCCAAAGCACCCGGAAAGGCAATGCGAACATCCGCTCGCCGACACGCATCATCTTGTCACCGTCATGCAGGATGATTCCACAAACGAATTTGTCCCCGAGTTCTTCAGCCAACTTCTTGAGACCTGACAGGTCCTTTGGATAGACGCTGGCGGCAGCCTTTACTTCCAGTCCAACCGTTCGGCCGTCCGCAGCTTCCAAGACAAAATCCACCTCATGGCCGTTGCGATCCCGGTAGTGAGTGATGCGCAGCGGCTCTTCGTGGTGCGGCCGGCTCTTGAGTATTTCGGAAAAGACAAAACTCTCCAGCAGCGGCCCCAGCGCCTGACGGCTGGTTTGCAGTGATTTTTCCGAAACGCCCAGCAAGGCGGCAAGCATTCCCGAGTCGATAAAATGAAGCTTGCAGGCCTTGACCAGCCGCCGAGAACGGTTGCGATGCCAGGCCGGAATCCGCTTGAGAAAGAACATCCGCTCGAGCAAAGTAAGCCAACTGTCCACCGTCTTGTAGTCAACCCCAAGGACGCAGCCCAGCCGGGAAAGATTGACCAGTTGGCCGGAAACCTCCTTGACATGGTCGATCAGGCCGGCCAGAGAGTTCAGTTTGCGCACTGGCATCAGGCCGGGCAATTCATGCAGGGCAAGCATCTTGGCGTAGATGCGCAGGCGTTCCTGGCGGCGCTTCATGCTGCTCATCAAAAAAACTTCCGGGTATCCTCCGGCGAGTACCCGCTCAATCAGATTGTCGCTGAATCCGGTTTCACTAAAGCCGGGAAAATCGCCGGCAAAGGCCCGGTTCAGGAAGGCATTCGCCCGGCCTTGCTCGATCTCGGCCTGGGATAACGGCAGCAGTTCAACCACATCAATTCTCCCGGCCAGCGAATCGGGGGTTATCGCCGTCTTGAAAAGGTCCACCGAGCCGGTAATCAGCCAGCGACCGGGCTGCGGATTGTCGTCAACCGCTCTTTTCAGCGCGAGAATGAGCCCAGGGGCACGCTGGATTTCGTCAATAACACCCGCTTGGCGCTCGCGG
>JAPORI010000089.1 GCA_026710225.1 Betaproteobacteria bacterium | reverse complement strand
GCTTTTGCAGTGCCGCGCTGCCGCCAGTTTGCTCAGTTCCCGGCTGCGCCCATCACCCAGATCGTCAATGGCAACAACGCTTTTCTTGCCATCGATGATGACGGTTGCCTGAGCTGGCACCTGATCACCGTCAAAAAATGCCGCAATCGGCAGCGGCACATCCGGGTAAATGGTTTGCGGCAGCGGAGAGTGCCAATTCGGCTTGGCTGATCCGGACCAGGAGATGGCGCTGATGCGCTGCCGGCCGCATTCGGCCAGCTGGGCACAGGATTTGGCAATCTTGTCGCTGTCCATGTTGGCCGACAGGAAATCGCAGTTTCCTTCGGTTGCCGTCGCTAGGCTTTCGAGCAAACTCTGGCGCGGGGCAGCACCGATGCCAACTGCAAAGATGCGGCAGTTGCTGTTGTGCATCCGCTTTACCAGTTCAGCTCCTTCGCCGACATGGCCATCGGTTACCAGCACTATGTCGGCCCCCTCGTGCCGGTCGGCCAGGGTAGCTTGCAAGGCGCGGCCAAGTTCAGTGCCACCCATACTGGCACTGGCGGCATTGATAAATGTGTGCTGGTTAATCTGCGCACCCGGCTGGCCGGCAAACAGCAACTGGTAGCCGGAGCCGAAGATCGAAATGCCAATCGTGTCCTTTTCATCGATCAGGTCGGCGAAGGATTTGAGAAACTCGCCGGCCAGCCGCTGGCCGTCTCCGTGCATCGAGCCGGAGCAATCAATCAGGAAGTGGAGGTTTTTCGGATGAGTGGTTTTGGCTGCATCAGCCAACACATCGAGCCAGACCACCCGGCCGGCAGGCTTGACAAAGGGGTTGTTTACTGCAAAGCCCATGTTCGCCGGCGGCCGGCCAGCAAACTGCAAGACTATGTCGCGATCCTTGTAGGCGTCCTCAAACAGCATCCGGCACTTGCGATCGCCGCCGTTTGCAGCCGCGACTGTCTTGAGCTGGTGCGAGGGGCAACTGACTTCCAGGTGGCGCATCGCACCGCCTAGGGCAACCGACAGCTTGAGCGGATGCTCGGCAAGCAGGCTGGCAGCCGGCATCGCCTGGGCGCGCTGTGCATCGCGGTTGATGCCGTAGCGCGGGGCGATGGTGGTCGGAATCCGCAACTGGCCGCGATCGCCAATGAACTTGATCGGCGCAGCAAAACGCGACTTGACCTGCACCCGGGAGCCGGGCGCGAGCTTGCCCAGATGGATGCAATTGACGCCTTCACCCAGGTTCTTGCTCAGCACCGGCAGATTGCCCTCATCACGCGCCTGTTCGTATATCTTTTCCGCCTTGGTGTTTTCCCTGACTTCGAGCACCACTTCCTGACCGTCCAGACAGGCGGTCATTTCCAGAAACACGCCGTCGCCGCCGTCCGGGAAGGCGTAGGTCACTTCCTGGACTTCATCGCTGCGGTTGTGAAACTCCTGGGTCTGCTCGATGATCGCGATGCGGCTTTGCACATCAACATTGATCAGGCAGTCGGACAGGGAGACCTTTTCCGGCTCGGCAATCAGAAAGCAGGCGGGAATGGCCAGATCGGCGGCAGTGGTTGCAGGTTGCATGATGTTAGGTCTCCTGATGGTGATGGTGCAGGATGGTTTCCTGATAGAGGCGAAATACTCCATTGATGAAGGCGCGCAAATCCTGCGGCGGGGTCGAGACGCAGGCGGAAGCCGGATTGATCAGCAGCTTGATGTCCGCACTCAGGTCCAGGTGCGCCCAGACTTGCTGGGAAGGTGCGCTGGCTGCGGCTTGGGGTTCCTGACGGCGCCTAGCCAGAATGGTGCGGATGCCGGACAGCTTGTAGCCGGAAGCGGCCTTTTCCTTGACCAGCAGCAAATCGGCCAGATGACGGTCGGTGTAGTAGGCGGCGTTCTTCTCGCCGATCGGCTTTTCGATCAGCTCCTCCTGAACATAGTAACGAATGGTGCGCCGGGCAAGTCCGGTGATCGCACTCAATTCCTCGGCTGAAAACCTGCGTTCGTCCATGGGTGGCAATTCTAACACTATTTTGCAACACTAAATATGGCGCAAAATTCAAAAATCGGGTAAAAGCCTGTTTTTCCGTGCTTTTTTAAGCAAAAACGGCCGCGCCGGCCGGCCTGCACCTGGCTGGCAGCGGCACCGGCGACCGGTCAAAAGTTGGTTATAACGCGAAAACACGGCCAAAATGCTGGCCGAGCTGGCAATATGTCGGCCTCAACCCCGATTTTGCTTACTGGCAACAAAATTTGCCAAAAATATACATTGAAAAAGCCAATTTTCGCCAAAAAAAGCAAAAAATTGACATTTACTGCTCAAAATTTGGGCATACAATGTAAAATATAGCCGACAATGCTGCCCCGCCGCGCCGAACACAGAATCGAGCAACTACTGGCAACCTTTCCGGCGGTGCTGCTGCTCGGCGCCCGGCAGGTGGGCAAGACCACCCTGGCCAGAAAGATAGCCAGTTGCCGCAGCAGCGTTTTTTTCGATCTCGAGGATCAGGATGCGCGCGATTCCCTGCGTTTGCATCCGGTGGCCAAACTGTGCCGCCACGACGGCAAGTTGATCGTCATCGATGAGGTGCAGAAGGTGCCGGAAATCTTCGAGGCGATCAGGGTGGCGATCGACCGGCTCGATCCTGATGTTCCCGGCAAGTTCCTGCTGCTTGGCTCGGCTTCGGGACGACTGCTCAACCAGACCAAGGAGAACCTGTTCGGGCGGGTTGGCGCCCTTGAACTGTTCGGCTTCGACTGTCTGGAGACTCATGCCGACTCCGACTTGCTGCGTCTGTGGGACCGCGGCGGCTTCCCGCGCAGCTATCTGGCCGATTCCGACAACAAAAGCCTGCTCGTGCGCCAGAACATGTGCCAGCAAATGTTTGCCAGCAACAATCTGGCCGACATCGCCGCTTCCCGGGTCTCGGCCGAAAGCCTGGCCCGGCTGCTGACTCATCTGGCCCGGCAACAGGGCGGCGTGGCCAACATCCAGGAAATCGCCGGCTTTCTGGAAATTGATCGCCGCACCGCCAGCCAGTATATCACCATGCTCACCGACATGATGCTGGTAAGAAGGCTGCCGGCCTTTGCCCGGGTTGGCGGCGCCTCGCAGGCGGTCAAGCCCAAGTATTACATCCGCGACAGCGGCATCCTCCACTGCCTGGGCAAGATGACAGTGCGCAATAAAGACAGCAGCGCTTTGAGCAATCTGCGCGGCGCGTCCTGGGAAGGTTTTGTGATCGAAAGCATCATGGCGGTGCTGCCGCCCTTGTGGCAGGCAAGTTTCTATCGCAGCCACAACCGCTACGAGATCGACTTGGTCCTGCAAAAACCTGACGGCGGCATCTGGGCAATCGAGATCAAGTCGGCCCTAAACGCGCATGACGCTACCCTGTCCCGAGCCAATCGCAAGGCGATCGAATTGCTGCAACCGGAAAAATGCTTCGTCGTCCATGGCGGTGAACGCGGCCAGGCGATGCTCGCCGGTGACATTGAAGTTGTGTCGCTCAGTGCGATCATGAATGAACTGCTCGCTCAGGATGCGCAGCAGCCGGCTGGTTCCGCGCAGCATCTGGCCAGCCGACCGCAAAGCAGCGTTCAGGCAGCCTTGCTCTCCGCCCTGGAATCGGCCCAGCCCAACGCGGCGCTGCTGCGCGACAAGTTTGTTGACTTTTGCCTGCAGCGCGCCGAGGAAATCTTCACCCCAAGCCGGACAATTGACAATGCGATCGGCCAGCACGACTGGCGGCAACTGCGCACCGAAATGGTCGAATGGCTGGCGCTGGAATGCAAACTCGATGGTGCACTTGGCAGCGCATGCAGCCGAGTGCTGGCCACGAGCATCAAGCGGATGCTGCAAGGAATCCTCACCCTGAAACTAACTGCGCCAACAGATGGTGGCGGCATCAGCCAAGCCGATCTGGGCAGTTGGGAAATACTCGTTCACTGCATCGCCGTCTTGCTTGATTGCGAGAAGTTCACGGCCATTTTCGACCTGCTCGACTACAAATACATGGCCGCCGGCAAACTGCACGAGTGCAGCCGGTTTTGCTATCCAGCGACCGGGATGATCAAAAACGCCAGCCCAGACCAAGCACGCGAGACGGCAACCCAACTGCACGAGCACGGCAAGGCCGGCACAATCGCAATCACGCGCCTCATCGAAGCCGAGCAGGTCATTTTTTGCCACGCGGTAAAAACGCAGGCAGATCAGACCATCTATCCGCACATCCTCACCCGTGTTCCGCTGCACGACCTGTCGCCGCTGGAATTTTTCATGCGCGTCCAGACCGCGCAAGGACGGATCGATTTGCTTGACTGCCTCAAGGAACCGGAGGAAGCATTCTCCCTGGCCGGCTTCGCAACCACAATTGCCAGCCGAATGGAAGAATTGCTCGCCAATGACCAAAACCGCTACCGGAAATGGCACCAGATCATGGCCATCGACAACTGGCCCTAGCCGGAAAAGCCGCCCCCTCCAACACAAGCCTGCTCATCCTGCATCGGCAAACAGGCCTTGTCGCCGGATCGGAAATTTTCCAACTGCAGCTAATCGGATTGAAATCGATAGTTTTTGGCGAGCAAATTCCGAAATTTACAATCCTAAATTCCATTTTTGCATGAAAAACCCAGCCTCAGCCGTTCCGACACCTCGGCGAACGCTTTGTCTGCAAAGTGATCCTGCATGACGGCCGCCACGCTATTGGCCAAATTGCGCCAAAATGGCAATAGAAGTTGCGCGGATTTTTATCTGCACCATCACCCATCCCATTATTAAAAAACCCATCCAATGGTCATTTTCAGAAAATCATTAATAAAAACCTGAAAAACAAACACTTAAAGTCGCCATATAGACCCAAAAAGCCAAAAAACAAACATATGAATTGATAAATTCCAGCATCTGATGTATAATTTTAGGCATGATTACCAATAGCCTCCCTGACCTGCACTCAATGCGACCGAGGGTGTTGAAGATGCCTTTGGCACTATCGGCATGATCAGAAGAGCGCAAAAAGAGGTCGAGCGGATGCTGCGCATCTTCCCGGCGGTGGTGCTTTTGGGTGCCCGCCAGGTCGGCAAGACCACCATGGCCGAAAAAATAGCCAGCCAGCGTGCCAGTGTGCTGTTTGACCTTGAAAACAAGGCGGACCGGAATCTGCTACAAAGCGACCCGGTAAGCCAACTTTGTCAACACGATGGCAAGCTGATTGTGCTTGACGAGGTGCAGAACATGCCGGATATCTTCGAGGCAATACGGGTGGCCATCGACCGCCTCAACCCTGATGTGCCCGGCAAGTTTCTCCTGCTCGGTTCGGCTTGCGGCCCCCTGCTCAGGCAGGCGCGGGAGAACCTGTTCGGCAGGGCTGCCAAAGTCGAGCTTTGCGGCCTTGACTGTCTGGAGACCGCCGAAGATGGCAATGTTGAGCGCCTGTGGCGGCGGGGCGGCTTTCCCCGAAGCTATCTGGCCGCCGATGAAGAGCAAAGCATGACGGTGCGCCAGCAAATGTGCCGGCCGATGTTCGTCAGCAATCTGGCGGCAGCAGACTCGAAAATATCTGCCGAAAGTCTCGAGCGCCTGCTTGATTGTCTAGCCCGCCAGCAGGGCGGAATTGCCAATATGCAGGAAATCGCCGGGGCGCTTGAAATATCGACAACAACCGCCACCCGACTTGCCTCCATGCTCGAGCAAATGATGCTAATCAGGAGACTGCCGGCCTTTGCCAGAGTAGGCGGCCAGTCGCCGGTAAAAAAGCCCAGATACTATGTGCGCGACAGCGGCCTGCTGCATTCGCTGTGCAATCTGGCAGATATTCCGACGGCTGACGGCCCGCTGGGCAAGTTGCGCGGAGCAAGCTGGGAAGGCTTTGTGATTGAAAACATCATGGCGGTTATGCCGCCGCTGTGGCAGGCAAGTTTTTATCGCAACTACAACAAGCACGAGATCGATCTGGTTTTGCAAAAACCCGGCGGCGGCCTGTGGGCCATCGAAATAAAGGCATCAGCCGATGTGCCCAGCATCAAACTTGCCAAGGGCAACCTCAAGGCAATCGAGCAACTGCAGCCGGAAAGATGCTTTGTCGTTCACGGTGCAACCCAGGGCCGGAGCATTTTGCCCAACAACATTCAGGTCGTGCCCTTGCCGGCAATCATGAACGAACTACTCGCCGAGCACGCTCTGCCGGCTCAATTGGCTGCTGCCGACCGGAAAAGATCGGCCAGCGGCCGGCTGGCCACCCTGCTCGCCGCCTTGCGATCGGGCCAGCCTGACGCGCCAATTCTGCGCGATGAATTCATCGACTGTTGCTGTGGCCACATCGAAAACATCTTTGCTACCAATCGGGGCGCCAATGACGCAGCCGCCCGCCACGACTGGCTGCAAGTGCGCGATGAACTGGTTGAATGGTTGGCCATTGAATGCCAGCTCGATGGCAGGGCCGGTGCCCAATGCAGCCCGCAACTTGCCAAAAGCGCCAAAAGACTGCTGGAAAGCGTGCTGGCCATGAAACTGACACCGAGTCTGGCCGGGCGCAATACCGGGCCGGGCGGTGCCATCACCCTGGCCGACCTGTGCTGCTGCGACCTGTTTGTCCATTTCGTGGCGCTGCTGCTGGCCAACGAAAAGTTCGCTGCGGTGCGCGAATTGATTGTTCACGACTACATGGCGGCCGGCGATCTGCGCGACTGCCTAAGTTTTTATTACGACCCTGCTGCCAGCAGTCTGATGTACAACGCCGGCCCGGGGCCGGAAAAACTGCCCGCCGACGATGCTGCCGACGAACTTTACCAACATCTCAAAAGCAGCAGACTGGATTTGCTCAGGCT
>JAPORI010000210.1 GCA_026710225.1 Betaproteobacteria bacterium | reverse complement strand
CAGATCAGCGAGCAAATCAGTAAACTCCTCGGCAAAGCCGAACACGCAGGCGCCCGATTTGCGGGTGCCGGCAAGCAGTTCCCCCTTGGCCTGGGCAATCTGGCTGCGCGAGGAGAAGTTACCCAGATGGGCGCTGCCGATGTTGGTTACCACGCCCAGATCCGGCTCGGCCAGCGCCGCCAGATCGGCAAGTTCACCGGGCTTGCTCATCCCGGCTTCAAGCACCGCGTAGCGGTGTTCGGAGTCCAGCCGGAGAAGGCTCAGCGGCAAACCGATATGATTGTTGAAGTTGCCGCGACTGGCAAGCACCCGCTTTGGGCCGAAAGCGGCAACCAGAATACTGGTGATCATCCCGCAGACGGTGGTCTTGCCGGTGCTGCCGGTGACTGCGACCACAATGCAGTCGCTGCGATAGCGCGCCTGCCGGGCAAGCTGACTCAAGGCGCGCAGGGTGTCCGGCACCACCAGTTGACACAGCTGCGCCTGCACCGGGCGACTGACCAGTGCGGCCACTGCACCGGCGCTTGCGGCTTGGGCCACGAACTCGTGTCCGTCGCGCTGCGCCTGCAAGGCGACAAAGGCCTGACCCGGCTCGAGCCGGCGAGAGTCATGGACAAATTCCGGCACCAATCCAACTGCCGGCTTGCCATGCCAGACACCGCCGGTTATCTCGGCAGCTGTCGTCCAGTCGAGAATGCTCATTGCATCCTCCGGGCGGCGGCTGCCGCGGCAGTGTAATCGGAAAACTTGATTTGCTCGGCGCAGGGACCCTCTATAGAGGTCTCGTGTCCCTTGCCGGCAACCAGCACGGTACCGGATGTTCCGGCCGCATCGACAGCCGCCTCGATCGCCGCACCCCGATCAAGAATTATCTGACAGTCGCCAGCCACTCCGGCAGCAGCCTGACTGGCAATCGACGCCGGATCCTCATCGCGGGGATTGTCAGTGGTTACTATTACCTGGTCGGCCCGGGAAGCGGCATTGCCCATCAACTTGCGCTTGCCCGGATCGCGATTGCCGCCGCAGCCGAACACGCACACTACTTTTCCGCAATCACTGATCTCGCGCACTGCATCAAGCGCTGCCGACAGCGATTCGGGAGTGTGCGCATAATCTATGTATACCGATGCACCGGCAGCGGCAGTTACTTTTTGCATCCGGCCCGGCGGTGCGAACAGTTTGTCCAGTGCGGCTGCCGCGGCTGCCGCCTCGGCCCCGGCACAGCGGGTGGCGGCGTATGCAAACGCGGCATTGGCCAGATTGAACTCACCGGGCATGGCAAGCCTGAATTCGATTTCACCGTCGGCGCTGACTATCTGGCCGATCTGGGCACCAGCGACCAGAGCCTTGCGGCACCAGCGGAAATCACCGCGGCCGGTACCGACAGTAACCAGCTCGCCGCGGCAACCGACCGCGGTACGCCGGCAGTTCTCGTCATCGAGATTGACCAGCGAATGGGCAAGCTCCGGACGCAGAAACAGACGCTGCTTGGCGGCCAGATACTGACCGACCGACTGATGATAGTCCTGATGATCGCGCCCGATGTTGGTAAGCACTCCGACATTGCAATCCAGTGCCGAGAGCCGATCCTGATCGAGTCCCTGCGAGGAAGCCTCGATCACTACCGCAGCAGCACCGCTGGCCTTGAAATCGGCAAGCAGCCGGTGGACGACGAGCGACGGCGGCGTGGTGTGGGTAAGCGGCTGCAGGCTGGCCGCACCCGGACAACCAGCACCGAGGGTGCCGATGTAACCGCAGGGGATGCCGGCCGCTTCCATGATCTGGGCAACAAACCAGGCGGTGGTGGTCTTGCCCTTGGTGCCGGTTATCGCGATGATGACAAGATCGTCCCCGGGCCGGCCGTAGTGCTGCGCGGCCATGTGCCCGGCCAGCGATCGCAACCCGAAGTGCGCTTCATTTTCTATCTGCCAGGCCGGGTCCCAGGCGAAGTTGCCCTGCTCCCAGATCACTCCGGCTGCACCGCGATTTATCGCATCGTTGATGTGCAACCGGCCGTCGGCGTTCGGGCCGGGAAACGCGAAGAAGATCGCACCCGGTTGCACCTGCCGGCTGTCATCAACGAGCAGCGCCTTTGGATGGTTGCGCAACAGCGGTGAGTCAGCTCTCATCGAACCATTGCCGTGAACGAGCCGTCTGGCGCCGTGCTCAAATCGGGAGGCACCGAATACAGCCGCAGGGAGTGCTCCATGATCCGGGCGAAGACCGGTGCGGCGACGGTTCCACCATAATAACCGTTGCGACGAGGTGTGTCAACGAAGACCGCACCGACAAAGCGCGGATCGCTTGCCGGCGCCAGACCGACGAACATCGACTGATAGACATTGCTGCTGTAGTCGGTGTTCTCGTCACTCCACTTGAGTGCGGTACCGGTCTTGCCGGCAACCCGGTAGCCGCTGATACGCGCTCGCGGCGCGGTACCCTTGTCGGAGGTAACCGTCTCCATAATCTGCACCATTGCCGTCGCGGTCTTGGGACTGATTATTTGCAACGGCTCCGGTGTTTTTTCATTTTCATCAACGACAAGCCGCGGCGCGACCAACCGGCCGCCGTTGGCAAAAACGGCATAGGCTCGGGCCAGTTGCAGCAGATTGCTTGACAACGAATATCCCCACGACATCGACGCCTTGTCGATCGGCTTCCACTGCGAATAGTGACGCAACCGGCCGGGAGTCTCGCCGGGCAGGGAAAGCAGCGCCCGATCCCCGAATCCGAAATTGCGATAGCCTTGCCACATCGCATCATCATCGATCATCCCGGCAATACGGCCGGCACCGTTATTGCTCGAACGCATGATCATTTCCTGAACGCTTATGTCGGTATCGATCTTCTCGTCCTTGATTACATTGCGGCCGATCACCAACGGCTTGCCGGTGGCAAGCATCGTCTCCGGCTTGACCAGGCCGGCCTCGATTGCCAGCGCAGTGATGATCGGCTTCATTGTCGAACCTGGCTCGAAGGTATCCTGCACCACCCGGTTGCGGCGATGGTCAGGATTGCCGGTGCGCATGTTCGGGTTGTAGGAGGGGAAATTCGCCATCACCAGCACTTCGCCAGTGTAGGCATCAATCATTACCAGACTTGCCGATTCAGCATCATGACGTTCAACGATATTGGCCAGCGCCGCCGACGCCAGATACTGCAGGCGCGCATCGATGGTGAGCCAGATATCCTCACCGTTTGCCGGTGAGCGCTCATCGATGATCTCTACCGCCTGACCATCCTGCGACTTGATGTAGCGGCTGAAGCCCGGCTGGGGCGCCAGCCGCGGCTGCAGCAGTGCTTCAAGGCCCTCCCGGCCGGTTTGCTGGTGATCGATGAAGCCGATCAAGTGGGCGGCCTCCTGGGCACTTGGATAGTAGCGCTCGTGATAGGCTTCAAAGCCGATGTGGGCGATGCCCCGCTCGCGCAACAGCCCGGCCAGATGCTGACGCTGTTCGGGAGAAATCCCCTTGCGCAGATAGGCAAAGCCGCTGTCGCGCTGCAACTTCTCGTCCAGCTCGGCAACCTCGATATCCAGCCAGTTGGCAAGCAGCGGAAGCAGCGGCTCGGACTGCGGTTGATCGCCGGTCAACTGGCTGCGGAACAGCCGCGGATTGACATGCACCGAATAGGTGATGCCACTGGCAGCCAGCGGTCGACCGTTGCGATCGAGCAGCCGGCCGCGCTCACCGTCCAGATCGCTCTTGCCCAGATAGCGCTTGACCGCCTCCGATTCGAGCAAATCGCTTTGCACGAAGGTTCGCAAAACCGCCCCACTCAACAGCAGGGCAAAGGCAAGCAGGCAACAGCCGAGCACCACGCTTACCCGCGCTGGCGAGCAGGAAGTCTGGCGGCGCAACTGAATCACTGCCCTGATCCGGTTTCGAGAAACAGCAAAGTGCCATCGCCAATGCCGGGCACCATCAGGTTTTGCTCGTCGATTGCCCGACGATACAATTCAGCCAAATCAAGTTGGGTAGCGACTTCCAGATTCAGCCGCCGGCCGTAGTCAAGCAGATCGGCCTGATTGCCCTGCAAGTGGGCAACCTCGGTCTGCAGCCTCCTGATCTCGTAGCGAATCGCAACCGCGCAAAGGCTGGCAATGAAAATTGCTGCGAAAAAGCAGATATTTGTCCAGAAAATCCGCTTGTTCATGCCGCGTTCTCCCTGATTGCAGCGGCGGCAGACACCAGCGCAAAAAAGGGCCGTAAACCGGAAAATGTAAGGGGGAGGATATTTATCCGGCTTACGGCTGAAAGCGCGCCAGCCGACCGACAGCAGACTGGCTGCAAGAAGGGGAAGCGGCTTGTTGTCATCTCTCCCGCCTAGAGCCGCTCAAAGGCTCTGAGCCGAGCGCTGCGGGATCTGGGGTTCTCCTCTTCCTCCTCTGGCGTTGGCCGACCGAGTCTTATTATACGCGTCCAGCTGGCACCGCCCTGATTGCCGGCGGCAAAGAAGTCGCGCACGATACGGTCCTCGAGGGAGTGAAAACTGATCACGGCTATGCGTCCGCCCTTGCCCAGCAAGCGTTCGGCTGCCGCCAGCCCTTCGCTCAGCCGGTTCAGCTCACGGTTGACATGAATGCGCAGAGCCTGAAAGGTGCGGGTTGCCGGGTGGATGCGACCCCGACCCCGGCCGAGAGCGCTGGCTACCGCCTCGCTCAGATCGGCAGTGTCGGCCAGCCGGCGCTGCCGGCGCCGCTCGACGATGGCCGCAGCGATCGAGCGCCAGTTGCGCTCCTGGCCGAAGCGACGAATCACCCGGCCAATCTCCTTCTCGCTGGCACTGCGCAGCCAGTCGGCAAGCGGCCGGTCATTGTCCGGGTCCAGCCGCATGTCCAGCGGTGCGGCCCTGGCAAAACTAAAGCCGCGTCCGGCATCGGCAAGCTGCATCGACGACATCCCCAAATCCATGATTATCCCGGCTGCCTGATCAATGCCGGCACCAGCCGCGATCTGGTCGATCCGACAGAAGTTTCCGTGCACGAAACAGAAGCGGCGATCGGATATTGGTTGGGCAAACCTGGCGACCGAAGCGTCGCAGTCAGCAGCCAGCAGCCGGCCGGAATCCGGCAGTCGGGCAAGAATCTCCCGGCTGTGACCGCCGGCACCGAAGGTGGCATCAATGTAGGTGCCACCGCGCTGCGGCGCCAGACAGCCCACCGCCTGCTCCACAAGAACCGGAACATGCGAGCCATCCAACATCCCTCCCCTAGGAAAGCACCTGCCAGGCTCCCGCCCAGTTGGAGTCGGAAATCGAGCCGGCCGCCTCACCGGAGAGCTTGTGCCAGCTCTTCTCGTTCCACAGTTGCAAGTGATCATGCATCCCCATCACCAGCACCTCTCCCTGCGCCGGCAACTTGGCATGATCGCGCAACGACTGCGATATATGGATTCGCCCCAGTTTGTCAAGACCGATCCCGTAGTTGGCGAAGCCGACAAAGACCGAGCGCGCATAAAGGTCCTGGGAGTTTTCCGTCTGCTGGGCGGTTATCTGCTTTTCCCGCTTCAGATAACTCTCTGCCGGAAGCAGCATCAGATACTTGGCCGGATGGCCGGTGAGCACCAGCTTGGGCATCTCCTTGCTTCCCTGCCGCCCGGAGACCAGCAACTGATCGCGATGCAGGCTCGGGATCACCAGCCGCCCCTTCTGGTCGATCTTCGATGTCTGGCTACCCCTAAACATTGCACCCACATTTTAACACAAAATACCACCGTTTCCTACACTTTTCCCCCAAGGTTAATTCGAGGAATTGACCAGCAACGCTTGCCGGCCAGCCGGCCAGTGCTTATAAAGCAAATGAGATTATTGGCGTATCACCCTGTTTATATGTTGTTTTTTGCCTGTGAAAAACTTGTCGACAGCCGCTCTGGTTGGACTTCGGGCTGTTGTTTTTAGGCATCCAGAGCTCCGGAAGGTGGGGCAGGGAAATCAGCCGGGCGCCGGTGACCGACGCTGATTTGAGGCTTTTATCGGAAGTTTCAAATCAGAAAAAACAACGGAAATAGAGCATTTTGCAATCAACATAGCGGAAGAGATATCCGCAAAGACAAGCAAAAAGGCATTCGGCGTCTTTAAGTCTCGGGGAGGAACTATTTCCCCTTTTGGCGCTTTTCCAGTTTTGCAATCCGCTCGCTAAGCTTTTGCAAATCTACGCAAGTTACAGTGCCACCCTGATCATCGGAGCTGCTTACCGCATAGGCAGCAAATCTCGCATCTTCAGCACCGGCCTTCTTGGCATCATCGCTTTTGATGATCCGGGCGGGGACCCCAACTGCGGTGGCGCGCTCGGGGACGCTTTTGACCACCACTGCATTCGAGCCAATCCGCGCCCGGCTGCCGATCTCGATCGGCCCCAACACCGCGGCTCCGGCTCCTATAATTACGCAATCACCTATGGTCGGATGCCGCTTGCCCTCTTCAGTCTGGGTCACCCCGCCCAGGGTAACCCCCTGATAGATCGAAACATCATCGCCGATCACGGCAGTGGCTCCGATCACCACTCCATAGCCGTGATCGATAAACAGGCGGCGGCCGATCTTTGCCTGCGGATGAATCTCGACTCCGGTGAGCAGCCGGGCAAGATAGGCCAGAAACCGGGCAATGACCCTGAGGCCGCCGTTCCACAGCGAGTGGCACAGCGAGTGCCACACCACCGCGTGCAGACCCGGAGAGCACAGCAGCACCTCAAGACGACTGGTCGCAGCCGGGTCCCGCTTGACATAGACATCGAGCATCACCTTGCAGGATTCCAGCCAGCCTTGCGGCTCGGTCGCCGGCTTGCCAATGCAATCGGCTTCGCCGGACTGTTCATTCATGGCCGCAGCCGCC
>JAPORI010000243.1 GCA_026710225.1 Betaproteobacteria bacterium | reverse complement strand
GCTTGCTGCGAAAGTCATTTGCCGATATGCAGTTTGTGCCTTGTTTTTATATTCAGCAACCATGGTCTCATTTTACTAGCCAAATTGGCAACCAAGTGGCAGGGAAATTTTGAGATAAGTTCAGGTAAACAGGATATAACCTGCAAAATCAGGATAAATCCCTTCAGATACATGCTCTTGTGAACCCCTGAAAAAATCCTCCCTGTTGCCCCGGATTAGCAAAATCGAGAATTGGTGGGGCATTTTGCCCACCGTTGCCGTCCGCAATTTGCCAACGAGAGGGCGCATTCCGGGCGACTTGGCAGCCGGCGGCACCCTGATGTAAAATCAGCCCATCGCTAGCAAAACACGGAATGGACAAGCGCTGATGAAAAAAAACGGACTGCTACCCGGGGGACTGGAACTTGGAGACGACTTCAAGGGGCCGTTTTCCGCGTGCTCGGTCGGCAAGTACATCGTCAACCTGCCCGACGAGCATCAGGTGCCCGATCTGAGTGTCATCAAGCTGGTCAGGATGGTCTATATAGCTCACGGCTGGCTGCTCGGTGCCACCGATGGTGCCCGGCTGCTGGTCAACGAAAAAGTGGAGGCTAGGCAAAAAGGGCCGGCCTTCAGGTCCCTCTATGAGACAACCATCCAGTACATCGGTCGCAAGCCCGTTTCTGACCGGCAGCGCCGGCAGAAAATGGTCGAGGTGCTGGCCGGATACCGGGACATCGAAGAGGGAGCCGAAACCAGGCTGCTCCGGCACATCGCCAAGTTCTACGGCTCCTATGACACCAACACGCTGATTGAAAGGACAAGTTTGCCCAGATCACCGTGGAAGACGGCTTTATCTTGGGGGGACATTATTATTGACAACAAGTTGATTGCCGACTACTATCGGCGCTGTCTGGCTGCGTCCGTCAAGGTTGAGGCGGCATGAATAGAGACGGTGAGTATTCGTCGTCTCCGGAGATTAATGATCCGGGCATCTCATCCGCAGGAGCATTCCTGCAATTGCTCAAAAGTCCGTCTTTCTGGAGCGCCCTGTTGCTGGGGTTGCTGGTGGGAATTATCGCCGGGGTCTGGATTACCCTGGAGATTTTCGAGTCGATTGCAATGGGGTTGACCAACAGCCCCTAAATCCTCGGCCGGCTAATTGGCCGGCTTGGCTTGCTGCCCCCCTTTCAGGCCTTGTTCATGTGCCTTTTTTGCCAAAGCGCCAGACCCAGCGCGGCCAGGGTTATGTCGCCGTCGATCGACTCGCCCGGCGGGTTGCTTTCTCCCGGCCACAACTTGGCCAGCCAGTGCTCGCGCATGAGCCGGGTAATCTCGGCGAGCGGATCGGCGCTATTGGCGCTGTTGCGGGCGAAATCGACGAAGGTTGCCAACTCTTCTTGCACCTGTGCGACCCGCTCGGGCAGTTCGGCGGCTTCCAGCATCCCGCAGTGGGCGATGCTGATGCGAGCGGCTTTCAGCCCGGCGATCTGCTCTACGGCCTCGTGCCACTTCTCCGGTGCGAACTGGGAGGGTGCGCTAATTACCCGCATCACCGACTTGGCGTTGCCGGGCAAGCGGGGCAGGTGCCCGAAGCCATCGGCGGTGTGGCAGCAGTCGGCACTTTTGTCCAGCAGGCAGAACTGGTGGAAAGAGTGTCCGGCCGGCGTCAGCACTTGCAAACTGCGGCCACCGAGCGAGAAACTGGTGCCATCGGCGGCAGTTTCGATGCGTTCACTGGGCACGCCGATCACCTCGCCGTAGAGACGGTCGTAACTTTCCTTGTATATGTCCTTGGCCGCCTCGATGATTTTGATCGGATCGGCCAGATGCTCGGCGGCCTTCGGATGGCAGATGAAGCGGGCGTTGGGCAGCATCCGCGCATAGTGGCCGGCGCCGCCGCTGTGATCCAGGTGCAGGTGCGAAACGAACACGTATTCGACGGCCTCGGGCTGTAAATCCAGTTCGGCGAGCGCCGCTTCCACCTGGCTGCGGCTGCCCGGATGGGCGGTGTCGAAGATCGCCACCTTGCCGTCTTCAACGATCAGATAGACGGCCAGATAGTCGTCGCGCAAATAACCGCTTTCGACCTGCCAGGTGCCGCCGCCGCGATCGACTAGAACGCTGTCTGCCATTTCTAGCCGCCGACCTTGACCGTGATCCGGCCCTGAATCTGCGCCTGGATCAGTTTCCGGGCGGCATCGACGATGTCGGGCAGATTGACCTCGACCGCGTTGATGTTGTCGATTCTGTCGCTCATGTCGCTGATGAGCTGCCAGGCCTGCTCACGCTTGCTGCTGCTCGCCTGCACCGAATCGATGCCAATCATGCGCACCGCCCGCAAAATGAACGGCATCACGGTGGCGCTGAATGCGGCGCCGCCGGTAAGCCCGCAGGATGCAACGGTGCCGCCGTAGCGCATGCGCGGCAAGATCGCCTCAAGCAACTTGCCGCCGGCGCTGTCGATTGCGCCGTCCCAGCTGTCCTTGCCCAGCGGCCGGACATCCTTGATGAACTCGTCGCGATCGAAAATCTTCTTGGCACCCAGCGATTCTATGTACTCGCGGTTCTGCGGCCGGGAGATCGCATAGGGGTGGTAGCCCAGCCCGGACAGCAGGCACACTGCGATGCTGCCCAGCCCGCCGCCGGCCGAGGTGATCATCAGCCGGGTCTCTTCCTGATCCTTTTTCAGGCAGCCGTTTTCCTGCAACACGCCGATCGCCAGTGCCGCGGTCAGGCCGGCGGTGCCGACCTTCATCGCGGTCTTGGCCGACAGGTTGGCTGGCCGCTTGATCAGCATCCAGTCGGTAAGTCGGCAGTACTGGCAGTAGCCGCCGTTGAGCCGCTCGCCCAACTCCCAGCCGGTTGCGATCACTTCATCGCCCTCTTTGAATACCTTTGATTTAGATTCGACCACGCTGCCGGCCAGATCGACGCCGGGCACCACCGGCGCATCGGCGCGAATCACCTTGCCGGCGCCGGTTATCGCCAGGGCGTCCTTGTAGTTGACCGACGAGTACTCTACCTTGACCAGTACCTGGTTGTCGGCCAGCTCGCCGGGCACATAGTCGGCATAGGCTATGTCCGGCGGCCCCTCTCTGGCAGCGTCGATTATCCAGGCCGGGCACTTTTCGGTCGCCTTGCTCATTTTTAGTGCGCTTTCTCCATGCTGGCTGCCTATTCTACGGCAAGCGCTACCGCCGGCTGCCTCGGCTGGCGACAGCCGGAAAATACTGCTCGGCTGATGCGGCTGTGATACAATATTCGATCCGCCTGCCGGTTCTTTGCCGGCATCTTTTCTTTGCAGCAAGCACAACCGAAAGCCGACAGGAAAGCCGACAGCCAATGATCCGAATTGCCGGGGTAGTGGTCCCCGACTACAAGCATGCCCGCATCTCGCTCACCCATATTCTGGGCATCGGGGTGCGCACCGCCGAGCGCATCTGCCACCAGGCCAAGGTCGATCCGACCCGCAAGATGAGCGAGTTGTCCGACGATCAGGTCGATTTGCTGCGCAAGCTGGTGCAGGACAAGACGATCGAGGGCGACTTGCGCCGGGAGGTGCAAATGAATGTCAAGCGGCTGATGGACATCGGTTCCTATCGCGGCATCCGCCACCGGCGCGGCATGCCGGTGCGCGGCCAGCGCACCCGCACCAATGCCCGCACCCGCAAGGGTCCCCGCCGGGTGCGGATCGCCCGCAAGAGCTGATGGCGAGCAAAGACAAGGGCCGCCCCCGTTCCCGGTCGCGGCGGCGGATGCCCTCATCGGTGGTGATTAATGTCCATGCCACCTTCAACAACACCCTGCTGACCGTTGCCGATCGCTCCGGCAATGTGCTGATGTGGGAGTCGTCCGGCGCCTCCGGATTCAAGGGCAACCGCAAGGGCACCCCCTATGCCGCCCAGCTGGCGGCCGAGAACCTGGGCAAGAAGGCGGTTGAAATGGGCATCGCCTCCGCCCGCATCCAGTTGCGCGGCCCCGGTTCCGGACGCGAATCGGCGGTGCGCGCCCTGCACGCCTGCGGAATCAACATCTCGGAGATCAGGGACGTGACCCCGATCCCGCACAACGGCTGCCGGCCGCGCAAGCGGCGGCGCGGCTAGGACGGGGGAGCTCAGGCAAATGGCGCGCTATCGCGGCCCCGTGTGCAAGTTCTCCCGCCGCGAGGGGGAGGACCTGGAACTCAAAAGCGGGATGAAGAACTTCGACGCCAAGTGCAAGTCGAAGACGCCGCTGGGGATGGGGCACGGCGCCCGGCCATCGGGCAAGCCGTCCGACTACCAGTTGCACCTGCGTGCCAAGCAGAAGTTGCGCCGCTACTACGGCGTTTTGGAGCGCCAGTTCCGTAACTACTATCGCAAGGCGGCCAGCGGTCGCACCGACACCGGTGAATCGCTGCTGCAACTGCTCGAAGCGCGCCTGGACAATGTCGTCTAT
Organism: Betaproteobacteria bacterium; assembly: GCA_026710225.1. Classification (GTDB taxonomy): domain Bacteria; phylum Pseudomonadota; class Gammaproteobacteria; order Tethybacterales; family Tethybacteraceae; genus JAPORI01. The sequence goes on along the minus strand of JAPORI010000243.1, from coordinate 2,429 downwards.
CGCATCGGCCTGGGGGTAACCAGGGCGGCAGCCCGGCAGATGGTCGCCCACGGTCAGGTGCTAGTCGACGGCCAGCGGGTTGACATACCCTCCTATCAGGTGCGCCCCGGCCAGCTGGTAACCCTCAGCGAAGCGGCCCGCGCCCACAGCCGGGTTAAAGAGGCGGTAGCCCACGCCGAGATGCGTGAGCTCAGCCGCGACTGGCTGGATGTAAATCTAAAGGAATTTTCCGGCAAGGTGGTGAGTGCACCGACCATCCACGATCTGATGCATCTGTTTGATGTCAGTCTGGTGGTCGAGTACTACTCGAAGTAGCACCGCCGGCCAACCATCAATCAACCAATACCAATACGCAGGGACCTTCTCGATGAGCGATGCAGTGCAGCCGAAGATATCGGCTATCAAGGACTTTTCCCCCAATCACGCCCGGATCACGCTGGGGCCTTTCGAGCGCGGCTACGGCCACACGCTGGGCAATGCGTTGCGGCGGGTGATCATCAGTTCGCTGCCCGGTTTTGCCGCAACTTCGGTGCGCATTGAGGGTGCCGAGCATCCCTACATGTCGCTTGAAGGGGTAACCGAAGATGTAATCAACATCCTGCTCAACATCAAGGGGGTGGCCTTTCGCATCGACGGCGCTCCGCGCGCTGAAGTTGCCCTGCACGGCAAGGGACCCGGTGCGGTTACCGCCGGCGATCTGCAACTGCCCGGTGGCGTGCATGTGCTCAACCCCGAACACCATATCGCCACCCTTTCCAAGGGCGCCCAGTTGGACATGACCATCACCGTCGAGGCCGGTCAAGGTTACCGGATGGCGCCGATCGCCGACAAGATGGCCGAAAAGACCCTGGGGGTAATCAATCTGGACGCGTCCTTTTCCCCGGTGCACAAGGTTACCTTTTCGGTGGAGAGCACCAGAGTCGGTGATCGCACCGACTTGGACCGGCTGGTGATCGAGATCAAGACCACCGGCGTCTACAACCCGGAGCAAATCATTCGCTTCGCCGCCCGCAAGCTGACCACCCAGTTGCAGACTTTCGCCGAACTGGACCGCGACAGCATGCCGATCGAAGCGCGGCCTGATTCGGATCGCCCCGATCCGAAACTCTACGAGCCGATCGAGATGCTTGAATTGCCGGTGCGCGAGACCAACAACCTGAAACAGGAGCACATCATGCTGGTTGGCGAACTGGTGGGCAAAAGCGAAAAGGACCTGATGGAGATGCCGCGCATCGGCAAGAAGGCCATCGATCGCATCAAGATCGCCCTGGCCGAGCACAACCTGACCCTGGGCATGAATGTCGGCGATCTGAGCCGCGGCCAGCAGCAGTCGCACTAGTAGCGGCTTTTCTTATTTCAGTTTCAGGCTTTTTTCAGGTTAACCGACGATGCGTCACCGTCACGGACTGCGCAAACTCAACGTCAAGTCGGCGCACCGGCGGGCGATGCTGTCCGCGCTGGCCAACGCCCTGATCGAGCACGAGGCGATCCGCACCACTTTGCCCAAGGCCAAGGAGTTGCGCCGGGTGATCGAGCCGCTGGTTACCCTGGCGCGCAAGCCGACGATTGCCAATCGGCGGCTGGCCTTTGCCCGGTTGCGCAATAGAGCCAGCGTCGCCAAGTTGTTCGATGAGTTGGGTCCGCGCTATGCGCAGCGGCCGGGCGGCTATGTGCGGGTGCTCAAAAACGGTTTCCGGGCTGGTGATGCGGCGCCGATGGCCTACATGGCGTTTGTGGTTGATCAGTCGGAAATGATTGACGAGGACGACGAGCAAGAAGAGCGCCGCGAGGAAGTGGCTGCCAGCGAAGAAGGTGGCGAAGAGGGGCAAGACAAGGCTGAGGCTGAGGACAAGCAAGAGGCCAAGGCCGAAGACGCTGCTGCCGCCAGTGAGGCGGAAGCAGAATCACAAGCGGGTGCTGACAAGGGTGATGATCAGCAACCAGCCGCAGCAGATGCAGAGTCTGCCGCGGATAAAGACACAAGCGACGACAAGCAGCAAGAGCAAAAGCCGGCCTGATTCTGGGCGGTTAACCAGACGCCTTTTTTGCGCTGCCAGAGCGCGGTTGGGTCAGTGGCTAAGAATCAGTTTGCGTTTTTAATTTGGAGACGATTTCGGAATTCAGGATTGAGACGCTGCACACAAAATTCTACACACGCCCCCACCGTGACCGTCATGGCAGTTGCGCAACAGCGATAAAATGGTGCAAGATATGGCTGCCAACTCCTTTGCCCGTTTCGTTCATGGTGCCAAGAAGCGTCTGCGGCCCTTCGGACGCGTTTTTCTGTGGGTGGTCGGGATAGTCTATGTCCTGTATCTGATTACTTTCCTGTTCGTCCCGTTGTTTTGATTTGCCCGGCAAATCCAGCCTAATTTCAGCCCCCGGCCAACGGGTTCGAGTTCGCCGCCGAACTTTGGCCAGAAAAAAAT
>JAPORI010000093.1:1315-6912 GCA_026710225.1 Betaproteobacteria bacterium | reverse complement strand
AACGCAGCCAAGCTCTGCGCAAAATCATCTGCCGGCGCATCGAACACGCCGGCGGCTGGATATCTTTTGAAGAGTTCATGCAACTTGCCTTGCACGAGCCGGGTCTTGGCTATTACGCTGGCGGTCCGGCACAGCCGGGAAGCCGGGGCGATTTCACCACCGCCCCCGAACTCGGCTCCCTGTTTGCGCAATGCCTGGCTCGCTTCGCCAAGGCAGCTATTGCCGACGACGAGCGTCGGATCATCGAAATCGGCGCTGGCTCTGGAAAAATGCTGCGCGATATGGCCGGTGAACTGACCGGGCTTGGAGTTGAAGGGTGCGAGTATCTGACTGTCGATACTTCCGCCCGACTGACCAGAATGCAGGACGAGACTCTGGCTGAAGTCGCCGGTTTCCGGCGGCTGAACGAACTGCCCCAAAACTTTCAGGGGCTGATCATCGCCAATGAGGTGCTCGACGCCCTGCCCTGCCGGGTGCTGCGCCGGGAGGAGGACGGCTGGCGGCAGCGGGGGGTGGCCGTTGATGAGGATGGGTCGTTTGTCTGGCAAAGCGGCCCGGAAGCGGCGGCCGCCGACAGTCGGCGGCTGGGCAGCCGCATCAGCAGCCCCGGCTACGAGACCGAAATAAACCGGCAGGCCGAGGCGCTGGTCACCTCCCTGTGCGAGTGCCTGACCGACGGCGTGCTGCTGATCATCGACTACGGCTTTGCCGCCGCCGAGTACTACCACCCCCAGCGCAGCTACGGCACCCTGCGCAGTTACCGGCAGCACCGGGTAACTGATGATGTTCTCGCCAGGGCCGGCGAATGCGACCTTACCGCCCACATCGACTTTTCGGCAATTGCTACGGCCGCTGGCAAGGCCGGTGCGCAGGTGCACGGCTTCACTACCCAGGCCGCCTTCCTGCTCGGCTGCTCGTTTGACCAGGTGTTTGCAAGGGCAACTGCCGCCACCGGCGACGATCAGCGCTCCTTGGCCCGGCTTTCAGCCGAGGCGCAGACCCTGCTCATGCCTCAGGAAATGGGTGAGACTTTCAAGGTGCTTGCCCTGGTCAAGGGCGCAGCCAGGACCCTGCCCGGATTTTGCCAGGCCGACCGCAGCGAGCGCCTCGATGCCTGAACTGGTGCAACTGGCTTAAAATCGCTTCCCTGATGTCTTTGGACAACGAACAGTTGGCGCGTCTGGCGAGCCTGGCCCGGCTGGAAATCGATCCGGCCGAGAGCGAACGCCTGCGCACCGAAATGGAGAAAATGGTCGAGTTGGCCGGCAAGGTTACTGCTGCGGCAACCGACAGTTCACCGCCAATCGCGCATGTGCAGCAGGGAGACCAGCCGCTGCGCCCGGATGATCCGCAGCCGGTTACCGACAACCTTTCCCGGCTGGCGGCCGAAGCGGACGCCGACATGGTGGTGGTCCCCAGAGTCGTTGAATAGTTCGCCGCTGGCGGCGCTGGCTGGCCAGATTGCAGCCGGCGAGAGTTCGCCGGAAAAGGCGGCTGCCGACGCGTGCGCGGCAATCGATCGAGCTGCCGTTCTGAATGCGTTCATCCAGATCACCGAAAAAAGGGCCGCAACCGACATTGAGCGCGCCGAGCAACTAATCGACTCGGGTAACAGCCCACTCGGCGGCGTGCCGGTGGCGGTCAAGGACATCATCTGCACCCTTGAAACCCGCACCACCTGCGCATCGAAACTGCTGGCCGAATTTACCAGCCCCTACGAAGCGACGGTAACCGGCCTGCTCGCCAAGGCCGGCGCGGTGGTGGTCGGCAAGACCAATCTTGATGAGTTCGCAATGGGCACCACCGGCGAACACTCGGCTTTTGGTGCCACCCGCAACCCGTGGGACCGACAGCGGGTGCCCGGCGGCAGCTCCAGCGGCTCGGCGGCGGCGGTGGCCGCCCGGCTGGTGGTAGCCGCACTCGGCACCGATACCGGCGGATCGGTGCGGATGCCGGCCGCCTACTGCGGCATCTGCGGCATCAAGCCGACCTACGGGATGGTTTCCCGGCGCGGGCTGGTTGCCTACGGTTCAAGCCTTGATCAGGCCGGCGTGTTCGCAAGTGCTGCCGCCGACCTGCGCATCGTGCTGGCCGCGATCGCCGGACACGATCCGGGTGATTCAACCTCCCGACCCGATGCCGGCCTGGCCGAAACGGTGCTGCCGGAAAATCTCAACGGAATCCGCATCGGAGTCGTCGAGCAACTGTTCGGCCAGGGAGTCAGCGACGAAGTCGCAGGGCCGGTGCGCGCCGCCATCGGCCAGATGCAACAGCTCGGAGCAAGCATCGTCAAACTCGAAATCGAATCGATCCGGCACGCGATCCCGGCCTACTACATAATCGCCTGCGCCGAGGCAGCCAGCAACCTTTCCCGCTTCGACGGCATCCGCTACGGCAGTCGCGCCAGCGGCGAGGACATCGAGCAGGTGATCATGCGTTCGCGTTCACAGGGATTCGGCGCCGAGGTGAAAAGGCGGATCATGCTCGGATCGTTCGTGCTCTGTCACGGTTACATCGATGCCTATTACCGCAAGGCGCAGCAACTGCGCCGCAAACTGATAGATGAATTTGCCAGCGCTTTCGCCCAGTGTGATCTGATCGCAGCACCGGCTGCGCCGACCACCGCACCCCGGCTCGGAGAGTTTGGCGACGATCCGGTGCGCATGTACGGACAGGATGTGTGCACGGTGCCGGCCAATCTGGCTGGCCTGCCGGCTCTGTCGATCCCCTGCGGATTTGCCGCCGGCCTGCCGGTGGGCCTGCAACTGATCGGAGCGAAGATGTCCGATGCCCTGCTGCTTGATTGCGCCCAGGTCTATCAGGGAAAAACCGACTTTCACCTGCAAGTGCCGCCGGAGTACCAGTGATGGCAGTGCAGGACTGGCAAATGGTGATCGGCATCGAGACGCATGTCCAGTTGGCAACCCGCGCCAAGATGTTTTCCAGTGCGCCGGCCGCCTGGTGCGAGCAACCCAACTTGCAGGCCAACGAACTCGACTTCGGGATGCCCGGAACCCTGCCGGTAGCCAATCAGGCTGCGGTAGATATGGCGGTGCGCTTCGGCCTGGCCGTCGACGCCCGGATCGCAACGGTATCCGAATTCGCCCGCAAGCACTACTTCTATCCGGACCTGCCCAAGGGTTACCAAATCAGCCAGTTCGAGCACCCGATAATCAACGGCGGACTGATAACGGTGGCCGACGATGATGATCAGTTTGCAGTGCGGCTGGTGCGCGCCCATCTGGAAGAGGATGCCGGCAAGCTGACCCACGACATGCGTCCGGGCAAGAGTCTGGCCGACTACAACCGGGCCGGCCTGCCGCTGCTGGAAATCGTCAGCGAGCCGGATCTGCGCTCGGCCCGACAGGCGGCCGCCTACGGACGCACCCTGCACAAGCTGGTAAGGTGGCTGCAAATATGCGACGGCAACATGCAGGAAGGATCGCTGCGCTTTGATGTCAATGTCTCCCTGCGCCACAACGAATCCGATCCGCTCGGCACCCGCTGCGAGATCAAGAACCTCAATTCGTTTCGCTTCGTCGAGCAGGCGATCGAAAACGAGGCGGCCCGGCAGGCGCAGTTGCTTGAAGCCGGCGAGTCGATAATCCAGCAGACCCGCCTGTTTGACACAACCAGCGGCCAGACCAGAGCGATGCGCAGCAAGGAGGATGCCCAGGACTACCGCTACTTCCCGGATCCGGATCTGCTGCCGTTGCGCATCGATGAGCAGACGATCGAAAAGATTCGCCGGGGCATGCCCGAATTGCCCGACGCCTGCCGACAGCGCTACATCGACCAGTACGGCCTGTCGCCTTATGACGCCGGGGTGCTCAGTGCCGAGCGCGGCCTGGCAACCTACTTTGATGAAGTTGCCCGGCAATGCCCGGATGCGAAACTGGCGGCCAACTGGGTTGCCGGCGATCTGCTCGCCCTGTGCAACAGCGCCGGCACCACGCCCGCCAAGGCGCCGGTAACCGCCGCGATGCTGGCTGGGCTGCTCAGCAGAATCGCCGACCAAACCGTATCCGGCAAGATGGGCAAGGAGATTCTCGCCAAGATGTGGCAGAGCCAAAAGCCGGCCGACGAGATTATCGAGGGCGAAGGACTCAGTCAAATCTCCGACGCAGGCCAGTTGCAGGAGGTGCTTGCGACCATCATCGAAAAAAACCCCAAGCAGGTGCAGCAGTATCAAGCTGGCAAGCACAAGTTGTTGGGCTTTTTCGTTGGCCAGGCAATGAAGGAGACCGGCGGCCAGGCCAATCCTCAGCAACTCAACGAACTGGCCAAAAGGATGCTTGATGAGCAAAAGTGAGGAAAACGCCGCACCGCTGCTGGCGACAATCGATATCAAGGCTCCGGACAAGGGGCGAGCCAGTTTCGTTTCGGTTGCGCACGGACAAATGCGCCTGGCAATCTGGCGCAGCCGCGCCAGCAAGAAAAGAGGCAGCGTTCTTTTCGTACACGGCCTGGGTGAATGCATCGAAAAGCACTACCCGACGATCAGCGAACTGCTAGAACGCGGCTTTCACGCGGTCGCAATCGACCTGGCAGGGCACGGCCTGAGTTCGGACCCGCCGCCTGAACGCGTGCGCGACTTTTCCGCCTACGATGAGAGCATTGATGCCGCCCTTGACCAGTTGCGTTCCCGGCGACTGGTCCCGACTCTGGCTGGGGCTGGGACACTCGATGGGCGCAGCCTTGCTGCTGACGGCGGCGGCGCGCCGACCGGATACGCTGGCCGGCATATTCCTGTCGGCACCGATGCTGGGCATTTGCGCCTTTGAGACGCTGTCGTTCATGCTGCCGCTGACCGAAATGCTGGCGACGCCGGCGCAAAGCCCCTTCCTGCATTTCCCCAAGTTCGTTCCCCACAACTACACTGCCGATTTGCAGACCCGCACGCACTGCCGGGCGCTGCTGATGGAACATCCGCAACTGGCGCCGCGGGTGGCCGCAGTTCCCTGGTGCGCGGGCGCAGTCGGTTATCTGGAGAAAATTTCCGATCCGCAACTGCTCGAAAAGATCAGCCTGCCGGTTGCAATCGCACTCGCCCAGGAAGATGTGCTGGTATCCAACGATAAGGCGCGCACGATCGCCGCCGCCTTGCCCAACTGCTCAGTATTCGAGGTCGAAGGCGCCCAGCACGAACTGCTGCTCGAACAACAACCGCTGCGTTGCCAAGTATGGCAGCATATAGATGCATTTCTCGCTGCACCCGCCAATGGGCGCAGCTAGTTCGATTTGCCTGTCTGCGATCGTTGCGCACCTGCCCAAGATGGTTTTGATGTCATGTTGCTGATCATGAAATTCGGCGGCACCTCGGTCGATTCGATCGATCTGATTGGCAAGGTCGCCGATCGCATCGCCGGCAAGATCGCTCAGGGACACCAGGTCGTTGCGGTAGTCTCGGCGATGGGCAAGCAGACCGACCGGCTGCTTGAGCTGGCCAGCCGGGTTTCCGCCGCGCCGCCGCGCCGCGAGATCGATGTGATCGCCAGCACCGGTGAATTGGTAAGTTCGGCTCTGCTCGCCGCCGCGCTCGACGCCCGGGGAGTCCAGTCCTGTTCGCAGACCGGTGCCCCGGCCGGGCTCCAAAC
>JAPORI010000093.1:0-1305 GCA_026710225.1 Betaproteobacteria bacterium | reverse complement strand
CACGACGCGGGCTCACCCGTCAGGATATACAGATGAAAACTGGACAGTCAGCCGTCCGGTGCCCAGGCCGGGATCAAAACCGACTCCAACCACACCGCCGCGGCAATAACGGCAACCGATCCGCAACCGCTGCGCCGGCTGCTCGATGCCGGCATCACGCCGGTGGTTGCCGGCTATCAGGGTCTGAGTCCCAACGGTGACGTTGCAACCTTGGGCCGCGGCGGCTCGGACACCACCGCCGCCGCGCTCGGAGCCGCCCTTACCGCAGACGAGTGCCAGATCTACACCGATGTGCCCGGAGTGTTCACCACCGATCCGCGCATCTGTCCCCGGGCGCGGCTGCTGGGGCGCATCCACTTCGAGGAAATTCTCGAACTTGCCTCCCTGGGCGCCAAGGTCCTGCATCCGCGCTCGGTGTACTTCGCCGGCAAGGCACAATTGGTAATGCGGGTACTGTCATCATTCGCGGACAATCCGCGCGGCACCCGCATCCTCTATTCAACGGAGCCCGACATGGAAAAAGCACCAGTTACCGGCATCGCGGTCAACACCGAAGAGGCGAAGATCACCATCCGCCAGCTGCCCGATCAGCCCGGGGTGGCCGCCAAGCTGTTCGGCAAGATCGCCGAGCAGGGAATCAATGTTGACATCATCGTCCAGAACATCGGTGCCGAAAAGGCAACCGACGTATCGTTCACCGTCAACCGCAGCCAGACCGAAAAGGCTGCCAGCACCGCCAAGGCGATCGCCGGCGAACTCGGTGCCGGCAGCGTCGAGACCGACGCGAAAGTGGCCAAGGTATCAGCAGTCGGCATCGGGATGCGGGCCAGTTCCGGCACTGCGGCGCGCTTTTTCGCAACCTTGGCCGAAGCGGGAATAAACGTCCAGATGATCTCCACCTCCGAGATCAGAATCTCGGTGATCATCGACGAGGGGCAGGCAAACGATGCGGTGACCGTTCTTCACCGCGCTTTCGGACTCGATACCGAGAGCGAAAAGGACCCGACCTCCGGCTGAGCGACTTTTCGCCTACAATAGCACCTTTACCTTTTGGCAGTTTCACCAACAGATTACAGATGGACATTCAGGCTTGGATAATCGTCGCCATAGTCGTGGCGGTAATCGTGTACATGATCACGATCTACAACAAACTGGTCGCCTACAGCAACCGCGCCCAGAACAGTTTTTCCCAGATCGATGTGCAGCTCAAGCGTCGCTACGACCTGATTCCGAATCTGGTCGAGACCGCCAAAGGCTATCTCAAGCATGAGCGGCAGACCCTCGAGTCGGTGATCGAGGCGCGCA
>JAPORI010000058.1:2306-6946 GCA_026710225.1 Betaproteobacteria bacterium | reverse complement strand
CAGACCTGGGGACCCAGGCCGAGATAGGCGCAGGCGATCTCGTTGAGCAGCACCGACTTGCCGGTTCCGGAGGACCCGGACACCACGACGTTGTAGTTGCCCGGTGAATCGAAAATGTCCAGTTGCACCAGCTGGCCGCGCCGGGCGATCATCATCATCGCCGGGTTGCGGGTGCCTTTCCACTCGCCGATGATCGGCAGACTGTGGATGATGTTGTAGGTGGTCTTGCGCCCCAGCCAGCCGGTGCGCCGCAAATCGGCGGCGAAATCGACGGTCATGGTCATCGGCAGCGTCGCCAGCAGCCCCTGGGTCTGCATGAATTCGCAGCCGGCCAGCGTGAAGCCGCGGGTGCGCCAGATCGATCGGGCCGCCTCGAGAGCGGACGGCAACTGGCCGTCCGGGGCGGCCAGCAAAACATAATGAGCCAGATGAGCGAGACCGCCGCCGGCGGCGATCACCTCATTAGCCAGTTGCCAGTCCTCCATCTGGCGGCGATAGTGGGAAGGAGACAGGCGCGCCATCGGTGAATTGGCGTTGCTGTTGGCTCGCGCTGCGCGCACCGCAGTCATCGAGCGGGATGATTCATCGGGCAGGATCCGGCAGCACATTACGATTGCAAACGGGCCTCGGTAACCGAGCTGGCAGCGCAGCGGGTCACCAAGCAGGTATCCCATGCCGGCCAGACTCAACGCCGGCGGATAGGAGGTCGCAGCCAGCGCGGCAAGCGAATGGGGGCGACCATCCCCGGAAACGTTCAGGCTGGAACTGCCGACCTCGATGCGCGTGTCGCGCAAGACGATCTGATCGGCAAGCAGCCGGGCCGGATCGTATTCATAGACGCGCCGGCCCGGTGCATTCGGATTGAGAAAGGGTGCCAACAGTCCGATCAGCTCCTCGGGCACCAGCGTCCAGCACGGCATGCCGCATGAATTGAGCAGCGCTTCCAGTCCCTGGCGCACCGATTGCAGCCGGGCGCTGGCAGCCGAATCGATCTGACCGGGCAGGGTTACCGAGAAAACCAGCCGATAGTCGCGCGGGCGCAGCTCCCCGTCCAGGCCGGAAAAGCATTGATAGCGCCGGCGCACCAGCCGGCGGAACACTCCCGCCGCCCGGCCGCTGCCGCTTTGATCGGGACGCAGGCGCGCATAACGGGAAAGCCGCCGCTCGACGCTTGCGCAGGCAAACATGCCGACTTGCAGGCAGGCGCCTTCCGGCAGCAAGCCGGGCAGGTTTTGCAGGGCGCTCTCCAACTGGGAATTGACCCCCACCTGACAAAGCGCCTCAACGCAAAAGCCGATCGCATCCTGATTGCCGTCCGGATTGGCGAGGCTGTAGATCTCGCTGGCGCTGTCGAACATCTCGTAGGGAAGCACCGAGGCGAAGCGGGGAACATCATCGATCTCCCACAGGCTGTCGCGCGGATGCGGATCACGCTGCTCGCCGCCGATCATCCCGGCAACCGTTCTGGCGATTCCGCCAATCGTGCTCATTGCGCTGACGCGGCGTCTTGCATCTGCAAGCCGGATTGCGGATCCTGCCAGCGCGCCCTTTCGATGAGCATGTAGATTTCCTGGGCACCGTGCAGATCACCGTCGGCATCCTGCCAGGGCGCCAGCCACACCCGCAACACCCGCGCTGCCCGCACCGCCGGCCAGCCGGCCGACTGAGCGGCTGCATCCGCGTCCGGAGCCAAAACCGGTTCCGGCAGTTGCTCATGAACGCCGGCGGTGCGGTCATAGACCGAAGACAGACTCTCGCAGGCAATCGCATCCGGATAGGGACAGGAAAGCGATGCGCTTTCACTGGTGCCGATGCAGCCGCCAAGCAGCGTTGCCGCGGCCAGCAGCATGATTGCAGATAGTCTAGTTGCCACCCTGGTTTTCCTCCACCCAGGCGCGCAGCATCCCCTGGGCGGGCAATCCGGGGTGCAGATAACCGGCCGGCGCCAGCAAACTGGGAGTAGCACTCACCCCTGCTTGCCGGGCGAGTCTTTCGTGCTCGTGCATGCGCTGCAAATCGCAGCCGCCGGGAAAACTGCGTCCGGCAAGAGTCGCCTGCCGATAGGCGTGCGCCGGATCGGATGCGCAGATGATGCCGGCAACCTGCGGCCCGGAGCCGGGCTGGAACGCGACCAAAATCAGGTATATCGAATGATCGGCAAGCTCGCCGGCAAGCAGGCGGCGCTCGAGCTGGGCGCAAAACGGACATTGCGGATCGGAAAAGATAACCAGTTCGCCGGATGAGCCGCGCTGCAGGACTATTGCGCTTTGACGAATTTGCCGATACTGCCCATCTGATATCCGGCGGCCCAAGCGCGCATCGATGCCGGCCATGTCCAGCATCCGCCCCAGAATCAGGTAGCGGGCTGACGCATCGCCGTAGACGCTCTCCCCGCCCATGTCGAATTCGTAGATCCCCGGCAGCGGCGTCGGTCGCGCTGCGCGCACATCGGTTGCCGGATAAGCCTCCCGCGCGGCCGCCAGAGCTGCATCAGCACCAGCCAACGCCGGAGCAGCGAGCAACGCGGCAAGCAGGGCAACCAGAAAACTCGGCACCATCTACTTGCCCAGTTGCGGTTCGGCGGCCAGATCGACTCCGGATTGCAGCACTATGTCAACCTTGCGCCCGGCGCTGACCTCGATAACCGGATGCAGCCGTTCGGCAAGCTCGATGTAGTATTCGGAAAGACGACCAAGCGCCGAACTGGCGCCGGAACCGAAGCCGGCCAGGGCAAGATCGCGGGCTGCCAGCCGCGGCGCTTCGATCTGGGTGTTGGCTCCGGTCGCGACGATCGGCCGCTGCTGATCGCGCAACTGGCTGGTATATGAATCGCGGGCAACCTCACCGAAGCCGGCGCCGATTCCGGCGGCAAACGATTCGGCGAGCACCTGTCCCTGCTTGGTGACCAGCCGGCCGCGCACTCCGGCCCTGCCGTCCTCGCCAACCACGAAGCCGCGCACCGGAGCGTCAAAGAAAGTTCCGTCGCCGCGCCGGCAACTCATCCGCTCGGTGCGCAGCAGCGCCCGTTCGCTGGACAGATCGCCGTAGCCGGCGGCCAAAACGAAGCACTCGCGCAAGTCCTTGCGCGCCAGATTGGGCAGCCGGGCGTAATCGGCAACCCGCAGCAGCACCGGATGCGGATTGTCGCGGGAAGCGGTCGCAGTCGGCGCGTCAATCCCGCCGAGAATGACCGCCGGCATGAAGGTTCCGCCCGGCAGATAGTGCTGGTGATCAAGCGGCGGCGCTCCGGGGTTTCCGGATGCAACTGCAACCATGTCGGCGGCCGATTCCTGCACCGCGGCAAGCGGATCGGACCCCGCCTCGTCGGTTGCGGCCACAGTGCGCACGAACCTGATTGCCGGCAGCGAAACAACCGCCGGCTCTGCCGCCATCCGGCCCTCATTGTCTCCGGATGGCGGTGCCGGTAACGATACCGGCGCCGGCGGTTTGGCTTGAGTTTCAGTTGCAACCAGTGCAAGCAGTTCCTGCTCGAGTTCGTCGGCGATCACCGCCGATTGCGCCGACTGGATGTCGGCCAGGGTGTTGCCCAGTTCCTCCTTGACGCTGTCGATTTCAGCGGCCAGATTGTGCAAGGCGCCTTCCAGACTCTGGTTGTGATCGGCAAGTTCCTGCAAATCGCGCTCGGCCGCCGCCTGCCACAGATCTGCAGCCGCAACGCTCTCGCCGGGCATGACGATCTTGCCGCCGCCGCCAGCCGGCTTGTTGATGTTTCCGGACATAAACATCCCGAAGAAGGCAAAGCCAATCGCCACCGCACCCAGCACAAACATGGTCAAGCGCTGCCGCTGCCGGGCGCGCCGATTGACCTTGCCGGCATTGGCATCCGGCTGGACTACCGCCTTGTCAGCCATTTCAGATTCCCTGACCGGTGTCGGCGAGCACCAGATAGACGATCGCACTGTCGCCGGCGGCAATCGCATCGACATCGCTGGCAACCGCGATCACCCGCCGATCGCGACCGGCCAGATCAGCCGGCCGCAAGACAGCCGCCTGCGCACCCGGATTGACCAGCAACGCGGTCTGCAACTGCCAGCCGTCCACCGAACTGGCGGCGATCACCGTCATCTCGATGCCGTCGGCGAGCATGCGCGGCGGACCGACCGGAAAGGAAACCAGATCGGCGCCAGGGGCAGTTGAGGCCAGTTGACGCAGCATTATCTTGATCTGCCGGTTGCGCGGCAAGGCTCGATTGGTCGGCAGCGGCGACTGCGCGTCAGCCATGCTGCTGTCGGCGGCGGCACCGATCACAATCCGCTGGGCGGGAAAGTCGCGCTGGGCGACCAGCACCAGCGAAATGCGCCGGCGCCGATCCTGCTCGTCGATCGTCTCAACAAATCCGGAGCGGGCACCCTCAAGCAGCGGCTGGAAATAGACCACTCCGGACTCTGAATCGCTGCTGGCCTCGAATGCATCATCGGCGAACACGAACGCCGACACCCTTCCGTCGGCAGCCTCGATCAGATTGGGTTCGTCAGCCGATACGCGCACGACGCTGCCGTCGGAGACAACCGGATCGGTGCCGGCCGCCGCCAGCGAAGTCGCCAGCAACAAAAGCAACCAAGAACTGAGTCTCATTGCTGCTCGATAGCTGCGAACATGTCGTCCGGCTTGGTCTCGAT
>JAPORI010000058.1:0-2296 GCA_026710225.1 Betaproteobacteria bacterium | reverse complement strand
ACCAGCGCCAGCCGACCGCGCTCAACCCGAAAGCGGGCGGCAAAGGCGGCGGCACGCTCCGATATCCTGCGTCCCTTGACATAACTGGCAAGGCTGCCGGCAAACGCAACCCGTCCCTGCCCGACATCGACTTCGACCGCACTGACCGCAAAGGCGGTGGTCAAATCCTCGCGCCGCAACTTGGCGGCGGCGGCGGCCAGGCTGGTGCGCATCCGCTCGCGGTATTCGGGGGCTGCATAACGCAGCAGCACCTCATTGTGATAGTCAACCGCCCCCGGAGAGACATTGAGCAGCAGACTCACTATATAGTAGCCCCACTCCAGAAAGTAGCCGCGCGAGACGCTGTCTTCTTCAACCCAGAACGATTCGTTTACCTCCGGCGGCACCACCACCACCCGTTCGCTGCGGGCGGCAAGCGCCAGCATCGCACCGGCCATGCAGGCACCGCCGATCGCCAGCAGGACGCTGAGCATCCGGAAAAAGCGCGCCTGAGTGCGCAGCGAAACCATCGTCCGCCGATACTGCAGCGGTTCCATCAGCCGGAATAGATGCGCAGGTGCGAAGGCGGCGTGCGCTGCAGACAGATGATTTGATGTGGCAGGTGCCAGTAGGCCAGATGCATCAGAAACTGCGGATGGCGACCGGCTTTCAGACGACCGTAGCCAACAGCCAGCGCAACGCCGGTGATGGTGCCGGCAAAAGCGTAGCCGAACACGATGCCGATGCCGAACATCAGCAGCAACAGCAGTGCCTGATACATGTCAAGCAGCAGCAGGCGCGGCAAATCATCGAGGCTGCGCGGCACCAGCATTTCGATCCCCTCCTTCATAGCGTTGCGGTGAGAATGCCGGTGACGATTCCGGGAGCGAAGTTGAGGATCATTGCAAAGGCGAGCCCCGACAGGATCGGCAGCGGATTGGATCGGGCGACCGAAAACATCGCCCCGACGATAACCGCCGACAGCGCCACCACCTTGCCGAGGCCGCCGGTTGCCCAGGCGGTCAACTGGACAACCACCGCGTCGAACTCGGCATTGGCGCCGGCGAGCGCCGCCTCCGGCAGCAGCAGTGCAATCACCACCACTGGCAACAGCCAAAAGATCCGGCTGGTCAACAAGGACTTATTCATCGCCGGTCCTCCGCTTCATGCTGGCAGCCCTTTTTTTGCTCTTGGGCTTTTGGGGCGAACGCTCCGGCGACGCTTCGGTCTCCTGCTTGCTGTCCACATCACTGAAGAACAAGGCGGTAACCTCAACCCGATTGGAAAGCTTGCCGAGTTTGGAGTAGTTGCACTTGGGCCGGGCTACCGCAGTGATCGGAACCTTGATTTGTTCTTCTTCGAGCATCCTCTTTACCGTCCGCGCCCGTTCGAGGCCGAGAATTTCACTCTTGCGCATGCTCAGCCGATCGTCGGTGTAGCCGGCGACGACGATCCGATCCGCCAGCCGGCTGCGCTGGGCAACATACTTGACAAACTCGTCGCTTTCCGGCTCGGCTGCCTTGGCCGGCAGCACGATTGTTGCCAGGACCACCGCCATTTGCGCCTTGCCGTCGCACATCGACTTATGTGGATCATCCTGGTCAACCAGCGAGCCGCCGCTTTCACTGAGCTTGCAGAAGATGCGCGGGATGTCGGCATAATTCTTGTCCTGCTTGGTCCCCGATCGGCGCGAATCGTGTTCGCGCACAAAGTATTCCGGGTCGGAACGGTTGATCGCAACCATTACCGGCTTCAAATCATGCTCGGGCAGCTTCTTGATGCTGCCCTTCTTGAGTGTGGCCGGAGAGACGGTGCGAGCCATTACAAAAATGAGATACACGTTAAATTCCTCCTGATGGATTGAATGTCAGCTGCGAATTCAAAGCCCTTTCACGCTTGCAGAGTCGGCAAAAGGTGCGCGCAGCCGGCGGGCGGCTTTTGGGCCGCTTCCAGCCAGAAAAACATGCAACTGCGCCAGTGGCAAACCTTGCCAGCCTTACCCTGATAATGCCAGATTGCATCTCCGGCCACTGGCGGCCAGCCGGCAAGCATGGCAAAAGTTGTCGCTGATGCTGACGCCGGCGGCTTGCCAGTGCAATACCGGAGGTAAAAACGCCGCCTGCCTACTATCTGACTTTTGCCGCTTCCGGCTTGGCCGGGCTGATCTGTGAATCAATCTGGGATCGCCACCTGAGCCCAGACTCTGGTGCTGGCAATCTTCCTGCCCGGACTGGCAGTCGGTTCGGCTGCCTGCGCCCGCATCTCTTTACACAACTACTGGCAGATGATCGGAATCGGCAACTGACTGCTTAAATTG
>JAPORI010000219.1:1493-7138 GCA_026710225.1 Betaproteobacteria bacterium | reverse complement strand
CCTATTTGCTTCAAGGCAAAACCGGCATCTGAGAGGTGCTAGGCATCCTCGTTGCTTGGGCTGCGCCGCTCCGAACGCCGCCCGATCAGTTTCCAGCACACCGGCAGGGTAGAGGCGGCCAGCACCAACTTGGCTGATTCGCTGTAGCGAAACTTCCACAGCCCCTCATACAGCGACCATTTCCAGCCGGCATCGGCAAGCAAAGCATCAGCCCAGAACGACGGCACCTTGTTCAGGTCAACTCCCCAGGCAACCGGATCGAGAAGGTAGCCCAGCCATAGCACTCCGGGGATGAAAAGCACCGCCGAACCGAGGATCATCGCTGTCAGCGCCCGGGCGAAACTGCGGTCCCAGCCTTTTTCGGCCAGCCAGCCGACCAGCATCGCGGCAAACACAAAGCCCCACAGATAGCCGGCCGAAGGCCCGACCAGCGCCGCCGCCCCGCCCTTGCCGCCAGCAAAGACCGGCAGGCCAATGCCGCCGGCAAACAGATACAGCAGCAAGGTTACGCCGCCGAGCCGCCAGCCGTAGGCCATGCCTAGAGTCAGAATCGCAACGGTCTGCATGGTGAAGGGCACCGTGCTCACCTGGGCGGAAATCGCAATTATCAGCGCGCCGACAACTGCCAGAATCGCCGGATGCGACCACCGGGTCCGGGTCGGGAAAAGGGCCGCGGCAATGGTGCCTCCGGCTGTAGCCGTAATTGTGTCCTTCATGCTTGAATCTCCAGGGAAACCTTTCTGGCGCATCTTGCGCATCGGCGCCGCTGCTGCTGCGACCGCAGGACATGATTCTACAGCAAGGCGGCAAACACCGGCTCGATCGCGGCGGCGATCGCCAGCAGCGAATCATCGCTGCCAGCGGCAGATTCGAGCATCATCCCGACCGGCAGGCCGTCGGCAGTGCAGCCAGCCGGCAGGCTGAAACTGGGCAGATCAGCGTTGCTGCCGACATGGGTGTTGCGCACATAGGCAAAAAGGGTCGGTTGCCGGGAACCGTTGATTTCGACCGTCTCATCCTGCCCGATTGGCCGAGCCGGCAGGGGAGTGGTCGGATAGCAAAGAGCCGCTAGCCGGTGCCGGGCAAAGCAGGCCCGGTAGGCCTGCTGCAGACGCGGTCGCCCGACTTCAAGAGCCTGCCGGTACTCGGCCGGCGAGGTCGGGTCGGTGCCCAGAGACTCGTAGACCGCCTTTACGTCCGGGCTCCTGATTTCAGCGACCAGCTCGTCAAAACCAACCCCGCAGCCGCTAATGCTCAGGTATTGCCTGGTGTTGCGCAGGGTCTCGAATCTGGCGATCGGGGTGCTGATCGCCTCAGCCAGCTCCCCGACCCCGGGAATGTCGGCCTCAACTAACTGAACTCCGGCCGCAGCAAGCGCCGGCAGCGCCGCTTCGGCAACCGCAGCCAGTTCCCCATCCAGGTTCTCCCAGAAGTGTTCCCGGGGGATGCCGATGCGCATTCCCGCCAGCGCCGGCAGAGCCAACGGCGGCGGTTGCTGGCGGCGCATCGCGGCATCAAGCAGGATGCAGTCGGCAACTGTGGCGGCAATCGGCCCGGCGGTAACGCAGGTGCTGGCTATGGCCAGGGCGCTGCGATAGCGGCCGACGCTCGGGCGGTAGCCGCATACCCCGCACAGCGCCGGCGGGATGCGCAGCGAACCGCCCATGTCGCTGCCCAGCGCCGCCGGGACGATGCCGGCGGCCACGGCAGCAGCGCTGCCGCCGCTGCTGCCGCCAGCGATCATCGCCGGATCGGCCGGATTGCGTACCGCACCGGTGGCGGCATTGTTGCTGGTGATTCCGTAGCCGAGTTCGTGCATGTTTGTCTTGGCCGCAACATAGGCGCCGGCGGCGACGAGATTGGCCACCACCGGCGCATCAACGCCAGCAACAAAGCCGGCTAAAGCCGGGGTAGCAGAAGAGGTCGGCAGCTCACGGGTGAAGATGCTGTCCTTGACAAACAGCGGCACACCCCTCAGTGGCAGGGCAGCATCGGAGCGATCGGCCTGGCAGGCTTCGTCCAGCCATCCTTGCTCGTCGCAGTGGACGACGGTATTCAAATCGGCGGCCGCGTGCAGCCGCCCGATGCACTCGTGCGCGTATTGCCGGCAGCCGTCCGGCCGAGCCCGCATCCGGGCAACCGCCCGGGCAATGCCGCTCAATGCCCCCGCACCGGCAAAAAAGCCTGCCTGATCACCAGAAATTGGAATTAGAGGGTGCCGGGGCGAAATAATCCTGCAACCGACAATATCGTGCATTTGCCAGAAATCCCCCCGCCCGATGTTTGAGAAAAAAAGTGTCCAGCGACCATATAGGAGGTGATAGAGAAGAGTTTTTTAGACTACAGCCGCTGGACTGAATTCATGCCTTAATCAGTCCAACCCCATATTCTACACCATAAATTTGTTTTTTCCAAATTTTCAGCCACCGACAGCAGATTTACTGGCAAGCCGGAATGGTCAGAAAGCAGACAACCCCAAGAGCATCAAGGATTTTTGCAGGAAAAGGCCGTTGCCGGCTTACCCGCCCTCTTCCTGCTCCAGCTCAGCGCGCTCGACAAAGTTGGTAATGACCTCCCAGTAATCCTCGCGCCAGGTTATGTCGTTGTGCCCGGCACCGGCCAGGATCGTATGACCAACCTCGCCCTTGCCGCGCCAGTTGGTGACCAGGGCCTGCGCGTGCCGGCTCGGCACCACCCGATCCAAATCAGCCGAGATCACCAGTGCCGGTGCCCGAATCCGGGCCGTTTCGGCAACCGTATCGAAACGGTGGCGCAGCAGCATCCCGACTGGAAAGATAGGATAGCGGGCGGCGGCCACCGCCTCGACGCTGTCGAAAGGAGTAACCAGCAGCAGTCCGCCCACATTGCGGCGAGCGGCAACCACCGCCGCCATGTGTGATCCGAGACTGCGCCCGATCACGATTGCGTCCTTTTCCAGCACCCCCATCCGGGCGATCAGCGCGTCAAAGCCAACCACCGCATCGGCGCGCAGCGCCTCGGCCGAAGGGCTGCCCTCCGACGCGCCGTAGCCGCGGTAGTTCATCGCCGCTACCGGCAGTTGCAACTTGCCGGAAAGTTCCTCGGCGCTGGCCGATACCTCTTCGGCATTGCCGCCGAAATAGATGATTACCGGTGTCTTTACTCCCGGCGGCCCCGGCAGCGCCCAGCCGGACAGTTCGGTGCCATCGGCGGCGATTGCATCGACCTGGTGGCGGATGAGCCGCTGCCGGGTATCTTCATCGAGAGGCACCGGAAAGAATATCATGTGCTCTTGCATCGCCCACAACAACGCGGCTACAGCCAGATAGGCACCGGCGGCCAGAGCGGGAATCAACAGCCAGGCCTGGTTCAAGTCGCTGGCCCGCGCCACAGCCTGCCGGCAAAAAAGCCCTTACCCGGCCCGGGAGCAACGGCAGCCAGCATCACTACAAGAGCCCCAGCTTTTTTAGCTTGGGCACGATATTGAACTGGCAGTAGGGATTGGCCCGGTTGCGGCTGTAGAAGTCCTGATGCTCTTCCAGCGCCGGCCAGAAGCGTTCCAGCAGTGCGATCTCGGTGACGATTGGCGAGGCAAAGCCGCTGGCGGCCTGGCTGCGGGAGAGTTGGGCAGCGGCGAGTTGCTCGGAATTGTCCGCCAGGATGATCGAACGATACTGGGTGCCCTGATCGGCACCCTGACGGTTGAGCGTGGTCGGATCGTGCGCCGCCCAGAACACTTCCAGCAACCTGTCAAAGGAAACATGCTCAGGATTGAAACGCACTTCAACCACTTCCGCATGACCGGTGGTGCCGGTGCACACCGCTTCGTAACTGGGATTGTCCAACTGGCCGCCAGCATAGCCGCTGGTTGCCGCAACCACCCCGGGCACCCGTTCGAACACCGCTTCGACGCACCAGAAGCAGCCACCGCCAAGCACGGCGCGATTTTCGCTTGCGGCACTCATCCGGACAGCCGGCCGAGATTTGCAACCCGGTTGAGCTGGCTGTTCAAGCGCGCCAACAACTCCAGCCGGGCGGCGCGCAATTTCGGATCGGAGACGTTTACCATGACTTCAGCGAAGAACCGCTTCACCGGCGCATCCAGGGCGGTCAGGCTGTTGAGCGCCCGTTCGTAGGAGCCGCGCGCCAAGGCGGCATCCAGGGCCGCACTGGTTCGATCAAGTGCCTTGCCCAGCCCGATCTCGGCCGCCTCAACCAGTTTTCCGGCCGCAGCGTCCGGCTGGTCGCTCTTGCGCAGGATGTTGGCGACCCGCTTGTGGGCGGCGATCAGGGTTGCCCCGGCGCTGCTGGCCAAAAACGCGTCCAGTGCCTGAATCCGGCCGGCGTAGCCGCCAATCATGATTTGCTCGGCATCCGGCTCGACGATTGCATTGACCAGTGCCGCCGACGCCGGCTTGGCCAAATCGAGAATCTCGGCGCTTTGGTGACGAATCCGCTCGATGGTCATCGCAACCATTATCTTTGCAACCTGTGCCGGATCGACCGCCTTGCCGGCGATCTGTTCGCCGGCCAACGCCGCTTGGGCAAGACTGGCAAACAGGGAGCGCAACTCCACGCCCGGCTGCCGGGCGAGCACTACCGCCAGTCGGGTTGCGCAGCGCCGCAGGCCGTGCGGATCACGATCGGCCGCCAGCCGCTCGCCAGCAGCAAGCAGGCCGGCAAGCCGCTCGGCTTCGGTTGCGACCACCAGCGGCCAGTGAGCGCGATCAGACGGATCGGCGTCGCGACCGGCATCGAGATGGCCGGCGACCAGCTCTGCGATCCGCTCACCGGCGGCCTCGCCGAAGTAGCAGGCAGCCATTATCCCCTCCAGTTGCGGATATTCGTCGATCATGTGGGTTGCCAAGTCCAGCTTGCACAGCCGGGCGGCGGCAAGAGCCACCGCCGCCTTTGCATCAGCATCTGCAAAAACCTTGCTTTCGGCCAGCCATTCGGCAACCCGGATAATCCGGGCAATGCGTGCCATCATGCTGCCCAAGCGGGGATGATAGACAAGGGCGGCAAGTTTGCGCTCGTGGACGCCGGAGGCGATTTCGCGGCGATCGCTGTCCCAGTAGAAGCGGGCATCGGCCAGCCGGGCGGCCACCACCCGCTCGAAGCCCTTGACGATCAGTGCTCCGCCGCCGGCCGGCCGATTGTCGGCAACCAGCAGGAAACGGGCAGCAAGTTTGCCGGTGCGCTTCTTGAGAATGAAGCAGCGCATGTGCCGCTTCAGGCAACTGCCGATCACCGCCGCCGGCAACTTGAGAAACTCACGTCCAAAAGCGGCGGCATAGACCTGCGGGTTTTCACTCATCGCCGCGTTCTCGGCCACCAGCTTCGGATCTGAAACCAGCCGATCCGGGACCGCCAGCTTGGCTGCCTGTTGCTCGATTGCCTGCTGGCGCGCCTGAATGTCGACGATAACCTTGTGGCCGGTGGCCAGAGTCTTTGCATAGGATGCAGCCTTGCCAACCGGCCGCGGCTGCGGCGCCCTCGCCCGGTGGCCGGGAGTGGCGGTCGATGATTTCATGCCCAGACAGGAAATCTTCAGCACCCGGGAGCCGTGCATGGCCAGAATGCCGCGCACCGGCCGGACGAAGCGGCGATTGTGATTGGCCCAGCGCATCAGCCGCGGCACGCTGATCGAAACGGCAGCCGCCTCG
>JAPORI010000219.1:0-1427 GCA_026710225.1 Betaproteobacteria bacterium | reverse complement strand
CGTCATATGTCCATAACGTAACCGCCCCCGGCACGGGCAGGATCGGCGCGCTTGATCGCTTCCGGCCGGCAGCCGTGGGCGGCCGCAAAGCCGGCAAGCGCCGCGCTCGGCCGGCCGGATTTATCGAAACAGGCGCTCCAGGCCGGACCGCGCACCTGCTCGGAGCGCGCCGCAGTGGCAGCCCGGCACTGCTCGATTACTACCGCCAGTCGCCGCGGAGTTGCAAACGCGGCAAAGGTGCTGGAATCAGCCACAAAGCCGGCAGCCGCCAGCCGGGAATGGATGGCAGCCGCGAACTGATCGCGCAACGATGCCAGCAGCCGCGGCGGCATCTCCTCGACGAGCAACTCGACGAGCAAGGCTTCGGCTGCAGTCTGCCGGCCGGCCACTAGCGCTGCACTTGGGCAAGCAGCGGATGCCCCAGCTGGCTGCGCTGGCGCTCGTAGGCACTGGCGACCGCCGCGGCCAGCGCCCGCACCCGGCTGATGAAATCGGCGCGTTCGGTGGCAGAAACCACTCCCCGGGCATCAAGCAGGTTGAAGATGTGCGAGCAAGAAAGCATCTGCTCATAGGCCGGCGCCACCGCCGGATCGGCTTCGGCCAGCAGCCGCTGGCAGTCGGCTTCACAGCCGGTGAAATTATCCCGCAGCCGCTGCGGATCGGAAAGCTGGAAGTTGTAGGCGGAGTGTTCGCGCTCGGCGGCCTGGAACATCTCCCCGTAGGTGAGACCGGGGCGCCAGATCAGATCGTAGACGCTCTCGCACTCCTGCAAATACATCGCCAGCCGCTCGATCCCGTAGGTTATCTCCCCCATCACCGGCCGGCACTCGATGCCGCCGACTTCCTGAAAGTAGGTGAACTGGGTGACCTCCATTCCGTCCAGCCAGACCTCCCAGCCCAGCCCCCAGGCACCCAGACTCGGCGACTCCCAGTCGTCCTCGATAAAGCGCACGTCGTGGCGACGAAAGTCAATGCCGAGTGCGGCCAGCGATTCCAGATAGGCGTCCTGGAAATCCTCCGGCGAAGGCTTGCATACCACCTGCAGTTGGAAATAGTGCTGCAGGCGGTTGGGATTGTCGCCGTAGCGGCCGTCGGCAGGCCGCCGGGAGGGCTGGACATAGACCGCCTGCCAGGGCTCCGGCCCGATGGCGCGCAGGAAGGTTGCGTGATGGAAGGTGCCAGCGCCGACGTTGCAGTCGAGCGGCTGGACGAGCGCGCAGCCGCGCCCGGCCCAGAACTCCTGCAGCCGGGCAATCACTGCCTCAATGCTCTTTGCCGGCCGGTGCCGGCCGCCGGCCGCTACCATAGATCGAAGGCGGCGGCAATCATGATCAGGAAAAACAGGGCAACCGACACCGCCACCCGGATGGTAAGTGTCCGCACCGTCCGGTAGGTGCCGCTGCGGTCGCGCAACAGGGTGTAGAGCC
>JAPORI010000267.1 GCA_026710225.1 Betaproteobacteria bacterium | reverse complement strand
GGCGGTATGCGGGATAATGTTCGTCGCCCTGGCCGGAATCTGCCTGCTGATTGCCGGGCGCAGCGGCCTTTTTCAGCCGCCACAGCAACTTTAGCCTATAATTACCGGTAATTAGTGCACCCAAAAACTGGAATTGTAGAGAAAACAGCATGATAGCACCCGAAGGACGCGTATATGTCGGTGTTTCCCTGGCCGGCGCCATAGTCTTGTATTTCACCACGATCTGGCTGTTTGTGATCGGTCTGGTCGTCTTTTTGTTCATGCTCCAGTTCTTCCGCGACTTCAAGCGCGAGATCAAGAAGGACGAAAAGGTCTACCTGTCTCCGGCCGACGGCAAGGTGGTGTTCGCAGGTCCGGCTCCGGACCCGGCTCAGGACGGCATCAACAGCATCAAGGTCAGCATCTTCATGAATCCGTTCAATGTCCATGTCAACCGCATCCCGGTAGACGGCAAGATCGCCCATCTTGAGCATCGCAAGGGCAAGTTCCTCAATGCCAGTCTGGACAAGGCTTCGGAAGAAAACGAGGCCAATACGATCATCATCCAGACTTCCGACTATCGGCGGATAACCGTCGTGCAGGTAGCCGGGCTGGTGGCGAGAAGAATCCTTTGCTATGTCAAGCCGGATCAGGAGGTTACCCAGGGGCAAAGATACGGCTTCATTCGTTTCGGATCGCGGGTTGACATGTATCTGCCGGAAACAAGCGCACTGAATGTAAAGGCCGGCGACCTGGTGCAAGGCGGCCTTGACATCATAGCAAGGCGCGATGAATTCAGCTGACGGGCAGCAGCCGGCAGCACAACCCAACCAGAAACCGGAACGCGAACGACGCGGCAAGGATCGCCGGGTCGGCACCATCCTGCGCCAGCGGCGCCAGCAAGGCTCGATCTACTGGCTGCCCAACCTGTTCACCACTCTTTCCCTGCTGTGCGGGATATGGGCTACGGTGCGCACCGGCCAGGGAGACTATAGTCTGGCGGCCAGCGCGATTTTTCTGGCGGCGGGCTTCGACCTCCTCGACGGACGGGTTGCCCGGATGACCAATGCCGAAAGCGCCTTCGGGGAAGCATACGATTCGCTTAGTGATGCAATCTCGTTCGGAGTTGCCCCGGCGGTGCTGGCCTTTTTCTGGGGAATGGAGCATTTGGGCCGCCTCGGCTTTGCGATTGCCTTTCTCTACTGCGCCGCTTCGGTCGCCCGGCTGGCCCGCTTCAACATCAGTGAGAACAAGGCTCACAAATACTTCATCGGCCTGCCCAGCCCGATGGCCGCCTTGATGGTAGCCGGCTATGTATTCGAGTTTTCTCGGCCGCAAGGCGCCGCCAGCGCCCTGCCGCTGGCGATGCTGGTGTTCATCGTCGCAGTCACCATGGTCAGCACCATCAAGTATTACAGTTTTAAAAACATCGATCTGGCCGCCTCGGTAACCCCCAAGCAGATGACGATTGCCCTGCTGGTGTTTACCGCTCTGGCGCTGGCGCTGCTCGAATTCAAAGTTGGCGCCATGCTGGCGATTGGCTGCATCTATCTTGCCAGCGGCTACCTGTTTTTCATCCGCCGCACCCGCCGCTACCTGAAGATCGCCCGCCGCCGCAAGAGACAAATCACCTTGGCTAAACTGCTTAGAAACCTGTTTTTACGCATATAATTGACCTCTGGCCAACAGGGGTTGAATTTGTCGCCCCAAGCCCCCATATTATTAATTGACAAATAGGCTGTGACCGGCCGGGCTTGTGGCCGGGGCTGATATAATATGAAGGCTGAAAATGAACCAATCATCATCAACTAGCGCCCTGATAAACATGCCGGCGGTTCCGGCCCTGGGGGACTTTGCCGCCTATTTGCGCAAGGTCAATCAGTTTCCGATCCTGTCCGAGAGCGAGGAGCGGAGTTTGGCCTTGGCCTACCGCAATAACGGCGATCGGCAGGCCGCCCACAGTCTGGTGTGCAGCCACCTGCGGCAGGTGGCGGCGATTGCCCGCGGCTATTCCGGTTACGGACTGGATTTGCACGATTTGATTCAGGAGGGCAACATCGGCCTGATGACCGCAGTCAAGAAGTTCGACCCGGACAAGGGAGTAAGGCTGGCCGCCTATGCAGCCTACTGGATTCGCTCGTTGATCAACGAATTCGTAATCCGCAACTGGCGGATCGTCAAGGTTGCGACAACCCGCTCGCAGCGCAAGCTCTTCTACAACCTGCGCAAGATGACCCAGCAGCTCGGGCGCAAACTCAGTGGTGCGGATGTGGAGCGCATATCCGATGAGTTGTCGGTAAGCAAGGAAGATGTGCTGACCATGCATTCCCGGATGCATTCTGCCGACATCCCCTTTGAACAAAAAAACCGCGAAGACGGCTACGACACATCGCCGGCGGCTTTTCTGGCCGCTGACGACGGTAGCCATGCCGAGACAATCCTGACCGAAAACAGCCGTTTGCAGGAGCGGCGCGACGCACTCAAGGATGCCCTGACCCTGCTCAACGAGCGGGAGCGGCAGATCGTCCAAGCCCGGCTTCTTTCCGAAAGCGGCAAGGACATCAAGCTCGCCGATCTGGGCAAGCAATTGGGAATAAGCGCCGAACGGGTAAGGCAACTGGAAAAGAAGGCTTTTGCCAAGTTGCAGGCCGGAGTTCTGCAACGCTGTCCGGCCTGAAACCGGCCGGGGCCGCGCTGACCTTGGCAACAACCATCTTCTGCTGAGCGATGCCTGATTTGGTCCTGCTGCGGCACGGACAAAGCGAATGGAACAAGCTCAACCGCTTCACCGGCTGGGTGGATGTCGATCTGAGCGAGCAAGGTGTGGCAGAGGCGGCCGCCGCCGGGCGGCTGATCAAGGAACGCGGCCTGACCTTTGACTGCGCCTACACATCATTCCTGCGCCGGGCGGTGCGCACCCTGCAACTGGCACAGCAACAACTCGACATGCTCTGGTTGCCGGTATACACCGACTGGCGCCTGAACGAGCGCCATTATGGAGGCTTGCAGGGGCTGGACAAGGCCGAGACTGCGGCCAAGCACGGCGACGATCAGGTGAAAATCTGGCGGCGCAGTTTTGATGTCCCGCCGCCGCCGGGTGGCGAGCCGCTGGATGTTAGCGACCATCGCTACGCAAAAGTGAAGATTCCCGACGGCGAATCGCTGCGCGACACTCTGGCTCGCACCATGCCCTGCTGGCAGGAGCGGATCGCTGTCGACCTGGCTGCCGGCCGCAATGTCATCGTCAGCGCCCATGGCAATTCGTTGCGGGCGTTGGTAAAGCATCTGGACAATCTGGATGATGAACAGATTATCGATGTGGAAATTCCCACTGGCGCGCCGATTCACTACCGGCTGGATGCGGATTTGAAAGTCAGCGAACGAACCTTTCTGACCGGCAAGTAAAACTAGCAGTAGAAAAGTTTGCCCGGAGCCGGCCGCCCTTGTCGGTCATAAGCCGCAGCCGATTAGTTGTCGATCAGTTCAAGCCGTGCCAGTCGTGCCCGGCTGCTGCCGCCGGCATTATCGGAGTCGCCCATGAAGCCGACCAGAACTATCTTGTCGGGCAGACTGCCGAAAGCTTCAGCCCAGATCTTTCCGATCGGAAGCGAAGTCGTGTGCCAGACGCCAAGTTGCGTGCCGGTGCCGCCGAATGCATACTGCTCGAATTCGGCCAGCATCCCGCTGTAGGGGCTGGTCCACATGCTGCCGGCTTCCGATTGAATCGAGTGCACCAGGGTAAGGGTGTCGGCGCCGATCGAAGTGCTGTCGGCAAA
Organism: Betaproteobacteria bacterium; assembly: GCA_026710225.1. Lineage (GTDB taxonomy): Bacteria > Pseudomonadota > Gammaproteobacteria > Tethybacterales > Tethybacteraceae > JAPORI01. The sequence goes on along the minus strand of JAPORI010000267.1, from coordinate 3,468 downwards.
GTAGATGCGCAGCGGGAAATCATCGCCGGCCTTGCTTTTTTCGTCAGCCGGATTGTCGGCGGCATCCACCCGCCAGGTTATCTTGACGATCGCATCGGCGCTCAGCGCCAGATCGGCACTGCGAATATAGCCGGAAGCGCCCTGATTGCTTTCGATCATTACCACCTGCTCGCCGAGGTCCTCATCCGTTAAAATGGAGTATTCAGTGCCTGCGGAAACCTTCTCGAAACCCTGCTGCTGCCACTCGCTCAGATCGCCGTCGGCAAGCAGCACATGGGTGCTTTGCGCGGCTGCGCTTGCGCAGCAGGCGCCCATGATTGCAGCGGCGAGCGGAAGTTTCACAGGTCAGATTCTATTTGCTTGACAAATGAATGCCGAAATAATCGATGAAAAAAACATGGCAGTTGCCTTGCAGCAGGCCCGGCGCTCAGCCGAGTGCGGCGAGGTGCCGATCGGCGCGGCCTGCTTTGACCGCGACGGGCAGCTGCTTGCCGCCGCCGGCAACGCCCCCATTGCCAGCAATGATCCGAGCGCTCATGCTGAAATTCTCTGCCTGCGCGCTGCGGCTGAGCGAACCGGCAACTACCGACTCGAGGGTTGCTCGCTTTTTGTTACTGTTGAACCCTGCCCGATGTGTGCCGGCGCAATCATCAACGCCCGGCTGGCCCGGCTGGTGTTCGGAGCACCCGAGCCCAAGAGCGGAGCGGCCGGCAGCGTCGTCGACCTGTTCGCCAACAGCCAACTCAATCATCACACTGAAGTGACCGGCGGGGTAATGGCGGCTGAATGCGCATCAGTTCTGAGCGAATTCTTCAAGGCGCGGCGATGAGCAAGCCGCATATCAGAATCGACACCGGCAGCCAGCAACTGGCGCTGACCGCCGGCAGCAAGACGCTGGCCAGTTATTCGATCTCTACGGCCAAGGCCGGTCTCGGCGAGCGGCAGGGAAGCCTGCAAACCCCGCGCGGCCGCCATTTGATTAGGGCCAAGATAGGCGCCGGCTTGTCCTCCGGTGCGGTGCTTGTCGGCCGGCGGCCGACCGGTGAAATTTGTGATGCGCAGCTGTTTGCCAGCGATCCGCAGCGCGACTGGATTCTCAGCCGCATCCTGTGGCTTTGCGGCTGCGAGCCGGGCAGAAACCGCTTCGGGGAAGTCGACAGCATGCGCCGGTTCATATACATCCACGGCACTCCCCATGAAAAGGAACTGGGCCGGCCGGCTTCCTGCGGCTGCATCCGCATGGCAAATGCCGATGTGATCGAACTTTTCGATCGGGTTGACTGCAAAACCGAGGTGTTGATTTCCGACCAGATAGGATTTAACCAGGCGAACAACAAGGCAAACTGATGATCATTGGCATTCCAAGCGAGACAAAGACTTCCGAACACCGGGTCGGACTGACGCCGGAGAGCGTCCACGAACTGGTCGGCAACGGCCACCGGGTACTGGTTCAGTCCGGGGCTGGCAGCGGCATTCAAATCACCGATTCCGCCTACCGGGCACAAGGTGCGAAAATCGTCAAAAGCGCCAGGGAAGTATTCGCGGCGGCCGAACTGATTGTCAAGGTCAAGGAGCCACAAATGCCGGAGGCAGCCATGCTGCGTCCCGGCCAGATTCTTTTTGCCTATCTGCATCTGGCCGCCAGCAGCCGCCTCACCCGGGCGCTGATCAAATCCAGGGCGGTGTGCATCGCCTATGAGACCATCGACGCTGCCGATGGCAGCCTGCCGCTGCTGGCGCCGATGTCGCAGATAGCCGGCCGGCTGGCCGCGCAGGCGGCCGCCAGTGCCCTGCAAAGCAACAACGGTGGCTGCGGCAAGCTGCTTTCCGGTGCCAGCGGCGTCCCGCCGGCCAAAATCGTCATACTCGGTGCCGGCGTGGTCGGCACCAACGCGGCCCTGATCGCATCCGGCATGGGTGCTGCGGTCACCGTCCTTGATCGCAGCGTCAAGGCGCTCGATCGCATCCAGAGCCGGCTAGGAATGACAGTCAGGACTGCGGTAGCCAACCGCTCCCGGATCGCCGCCGAAATCGGCACGGCCGATGCGGTGATCGGCTGTGTGCTGATTCCCGGTGCTGCGGCACCCAGATTGATAAGCCGCCAGATGCTAAAGACGATGGCACCGGGTTCGGCGCTGGTTGATGTTGCCATCGATCAGGGTGGCTGCTTTGCCACCTCCCGGCCTACCACGCATGAGCGACCAACCTACATCGTTGACAAGATAGTGCACTACTGTGTCGCCAACATGCCCGGAGCGGTATCGCATACCGCCACTTACGCACTCAACAACGCCACCCTGCCCTATGTGCTCAAGCTAGCCAAGCACGGCTGGCTTGCAGCATTGAGCGCCGATGCCCACTTTGCCCGCGGCCTGGCCATCGCGCATGGACAACTGGCTTGTGTGCAAAGCGGCCGCGCATTGAAGATCAAGACGGTCGATCCAAAAAAACTGCTGGCTGAAAAATAAGCGATCCGGCTCAGCGAAGCCGGCGCGACTGAAACCAGGCCGCCGCCGTTACCCCGATTGCAACCACCACGATCAGGATGGTGGCCAGAGCGTTGACATCCGGACTCACTCCCAGCCGGATCTTGGAAAAGATCACCACCGGCAGGGTTGAGGAAGCCGGACCGTTGACAAAACTGGCAATCACCAGATCATCCAGCGACAGGGTAAACGCCAGCAGCCATCCGGACACCAGCGCCGGGGCGATTGCCGGAATGGTCACATCGACGAACACCCGCCAGGGTCGGGCACCCAGATCAAGCGCAGCCTCCTCGATGTCTTGCCGTGCCGAGACCAGTCGGGAACTGACCATCACCGTCGTGTAGGCCATGCAGAAGGTTGCATGAGCCAGAAACACGGTAAGCACTCCGCGCCCTGACGGCCAGCCGATCATTCCTTCCATGGTTACAAACAGCAGCAGCAGCGACAAGCCGATTATGACATCCGGCATCACCAGCGGTGCGGCAATCATTCCGGCCATGATCCGGCGCATGAACGGCCGCAGGTAGCGCACCAGCGCCAGAGCGGCGAAAACCCCCAGAATCAGGGCAACCGTGGCGCTGGCGGCGGCGATCTTGATGCTTGTTGCCAGCGCGGCAAGAATCTGATCGTCTTCAAGCAGCTTGCCATACCACTTGAAGGAGAATCCTCCCCAGACGGTTACCAGCTTCGACTTGTTGAAACTGTACACAATCAGGCTTGCGATCGGCAGGTACAAGGCGGCAAAGGTTACCGCCGCAAACGCCGGCAAAATGAAGCGGCCGGCTCTCATTGGTTCACTTCATCCTGGCGGGAAAGCAAGCGCTGCGGCATGAGCATGATCGGCAGCACCAGCACCAAGATCATGACGGTTGTGACTGCCGCGGCAAGCGGCCAGTCGCGGTTGGCAAAGAACTCTCCCCATACCACCTTGCCGATCATCAGCGTCTGCGGCCCGCCAAGCAGTTCGGGAATCACGAACTCC